>CAZYIL010000081.1:0-7585 GCA_964646945.1 uncultured Marinoscillum sp.
ATACCATGTAAAAAATAAAATTGGGGGTATACCCATAGTAGATGAGAATAATTTTTTACATGGTATTGTCACCAATAGAGATATAAGATTTCATAAAGATGAAAACATTCTTCTTTCAAAAATTATGACATCAAAAAATTTAATTACAGCTAAGTATGATACAGATTTATTAAAAGCTGAGCAGTTATTAAAAAAACATAAAATTGAAAAACTTCCTATTGTCAATGAAAACAACATTTTAGATGGATTAGTAACATATAAAGATATATTGAAAAACAAATCTATGCCGGATGCTTCTAAAGATCCGTTTGGAAGATTAAGAGTTGGAGCAGCCCTCGGAAACACAGCTGATTATAGAAAAAGATTAGATATGTTAATAGATGTTGGCGCGGATGTGATTGTGGTTGATACAGCGCATGCTCATTCTAAATCTGTAATTTCTTTATGTAAGGAAATCAAAAAGGATTATAAAATTGATTTGATTGTTGGAAATATTGCAACTTCTAGTGCCGCAAAAGATTTAGAAAAAGCAGGCGCAGATGCAATTAAAGTTGGTATGGGGTCAGGAAGTATTTGTACCACTAGAATAATAGCAGGTATTGGAGTGCCTCAATTAACCGCAATAGCTGATTGTTCTAAAGCATTAAAAGACTCAAATGTTCCAATAATAGCAGATGGAGGAATTAGGTTTTCTGGAGATATTGTAAAAGCTATTGCCGCAGGAGCTAATGTTGTTATGGTTGGTTCATTGCTAGCGGGCACCAAAGAAACTCCAGGAGAAATTATATTATACGAAGGAAGAAAATATAAAACTTATCGAGGGATGGGATCTGTTGAGGCTATGGAACAAGGAACTAAGGATAGGTATTTTCAACAAAATGAAATGGATACCAATAAATTGGTTCCAGAAGGCATTGTGGGAAGAGTTCCTTTCAAAGGGGAAGTTGCAGAAGTTTTATACCAATTAATTGGAGGGCTAAAAGCAGGTATGGGTTATACAGGATCAAAAAATATTAATGAATTAAAAAACAACTCTCAATTTGTCAAAATAACAAAAGCAGGATCTATCGAAGGCCATCCTCATGATATTTATATAACCCGTGAGGCACCTAATTATTCAAAAAATTAATCTTTACATTCATTAACATTTCTTTTTTTTTCCTATTTTATAGAATGATTAACTTGTATTACTAAATCTAATGATTTCTTACAAATTAAAACCCAGACTGAGTTTAATATTAGGATTAATTTCTTGGTTATTTCTATTGTTTTTTAAACTTACATTAATAGTGGTTGGGAAAAATTTAATTATTTATTTCTACTATTTTATTACACATATTTTCCTTGGCATATCTATCCTATCTATTCATAATTATTATGATCAAAAATTTAAAACAGCAAACTCAAAAAATGTTTTAAGATTTTTAAATAAAACTTTTAAGTATACTCTTTTATCAATTATTCCTGTTGTATTAATATGGATAATTTTATTTTATTTATTGTCGGGAAATTATATTACTAGAAACGCATCAGTTTTAAATATAGTTAATCATGTAAATATTGGTATAACTTTAACATATATAATTATAATTTTTACAGTTTACAAACGATTTATTTTATTTGATGATGAAACAAGTTTTACTAAAACATTATGGAAAATTTTTGAATTTTTAATTTTTTTCACTTTCGTTTTCGATTTTGTATCTGTATTTCTGCCAACATCTTTATATTATGTTGTTGGGCTATCTGTTGTAGTTTATGGCATTCTCTTATCATTTAATTTAAAATGGATTGCCTACATAAGTTTTGATAAAAAATGGAAAAGCATTCTATATATTTTGATCATTATTATTACACTATTTTTTTATTTTAGAATTTTTCTTCAAATTAATTTGACAGGAATAGTCCTTTTTGATTTAACCCGATCTTTGTATTTTATGACAGTTAGCTTTTTTATTCTTTTTTATTCTTTAATTTCTATTCTGGTTAATATTTTTAATTTACCTACTTCAACTGTTTTTGAAAAATTTCAAAAAGAAAAACAAATTGCACGTAAAGTACAAGAAGCTTTAATTCCTAAAAATTTACCTAACTCTAATAAATTAAAAATTTTATCCACATATAAACCACATTCAGATTTAGGGGGTGATTATTTTGATTATATTCCTATAGGCATCAACAAATTTATTATCTGTATAGCAGATGTTTCTGGTAAGGGAATGCCTGCAGCATTATTGATGTCAAATTTTCAAGCTTCTCTAAGAACAATATTAAGATATACTATCAAACTTGAGGATATAATTCATGAATTAAATTTTCAACTAAAGAGTAAAGAATCAGGAGAAAGATTTGTAAGCTTTTTTATTGCCATATGTGATACGAAACATAAAACACTAACTTATGTAAACTGTGGTCATCCAGCCCCTATTCTTAAAGTTGATGATAGGGTTATTTTTTTAGATAAAGGGACTACTCTTATTGGAGTTTTTAATAAATTACCAAATCTTAAATCTTTTAAGATTAAATATAAAAAAGAATACTTATTGCTTTGTTATACGGACGGATTATTAGAAGCACAAAATGATGAAAATGAATACTATGGAGAAGAAAGATTAAAGAATTTAATTTTATCTAAAACTAATGATTTTAATTTTCTAAATTCTTTAATCTTAGAAGACTTAAATACTTTTAAAGGTAACAATATTTACAATGATGATATTACAATTTTATCTATACATTCAAGTTAATATGAAATCAAATTTATTATTAATTTATATTTTATTCATGAGTTCTTGCAATCTAAATTTTCGTGATACTGAGAATTTGAATTTAAAACCACTTGCTAGAGTGGAAAACAAATTTTTATATTATGATAACTTAATTTTATATGAAAACAATCCAGATAGTGCTAGAATGGTTCAGAAGCAGATTAATGAATGGATAAAAAAAGAAGTAATTCTTCTCCACGCTTACAATAATATAAATGAAAGAAGTTTAATTGATCAAAAAATTAAAAAATACGAAGACGATTTAATTTTATATGAATATGAAAATGATTTAATTTCCAATAAAATAGATTTTTCAATTTTAGATGATGAAATTGAAAATTATTATTCTGAAAACATAAAAGATTTTATTTTAGCATCTGAAATAGTTAGATGTTTGTATTCAAAAATACCTTTAGAAGCTCCTGAACTAAATAAATTTAAAACACTAATCAGTAAATATCCACAATCTAATCTTGATGAAATTAAATCTTATTCCTTTCAATTTGCAGAAAAACATTTTTTGGATGATTCGATATGGATAGAGTTTAATGAATTAATAGCCAACACGCCTTTAATAGATATAGAAGATAATATATCATTTTTAAAGTACAATAAATTTCTAGAAACCAGTGATGAAAATTATTATTATTTTATCAAAATCATTGACTACAAGCTTTCAGGGGATGTTTCGCCACTTTCTTTTGAATCGGATATTATAAAAGCTATTCTTTTAAATAAGAAAAAAAAAAATTTATTAAATAAATTACAGGATAGTATTTATTTAAAGTTTATTGATCAAATTGAACATGAGGTTTTTTAAATTAATATTAATATTATTTTCTGTTTATACAGCTAAAGCTCAAACAGATTCTAATGGGTTAGTTATAGATAAAATAATTTCAAAAATAGATGATTATATAGTCTTAAAATCTGAACTAGAGAGCACGTATCTCGATATCTTATCCAGAGGAGAGAGATTGTCTGGTAATACAAAATGTTCTGTGTTGAAAAACTTGATAACAAATAAATTATTAGTAGCTAAAGCAGAAATCGATTCTATTTTGGTAGAAGATAATGAGGTAAATCAAGAGCTGGATTCTAGAATGAATATTATTATAAATCAGATTGGTTCAGAGGAAGAAATAGAAAAATATTATAATAAAACAATAGCAGAATTTAAAAATGAATTGTTTGATGATATTAAAGAACAATTACTTTCTAATAAAATGAGAAGAGAAATCATCTCAGAGATTTCGATAAGCCCCGAAGAAGTTCGTGTATTTTATAATGATATTCCTAAGGATAGTGTCCCTTATTTTTCTACTCAAGTTCAAGTATCTCAAATAGTTAAAATAATTGAAGTAGGAACACTACAAAAAAACAAAGCAAGATTAAAACTACTTAACATAAGAAATAAAATAACTCAAGGGGAAAGTTTTGAAATTCTTGCTACATTAAATAGTGAAGATTATGAAAGTGCTAAACGTGGCGGTAGAATTGGATTTGCCAGTAGAGGGGCCTTGCAGCCCGAATATGAATCAGCAGCTATAAAACTTAATCCTGGAGAAATGTCTATGCCTATTGAGACCAAGTTTGGATTTCATTTGATAGAGATGATTGAAAAAAGAGGCAACATGTATGACACAAGGCATATATTAATTAAACCCAAAATTTCTAAAGATGATATATTTAAGACAACTCAAGTTTTAGATAGTATAAAAAACTTGATAAAATTAGACTCTATTTCTTTTGAAGAAGTAGCTCGAAAAATTTCGGATGATAAATTTACTTCATCTTTCGGTGGATATTTTACCGACCCCTCAGGAGGAGAAAAAATATTGGTGGAAGAACTAGATCCAGTAATTTTTTTTACAATTGACACTATGAATGTAGGAAGCATATCAACTTCTATGCAATTTAGAATGGATGATGGAACTGAAGCGCTAAGATTAATATATTATAAAAATAAAATATTACCACATTTAGGAAATTTAAAAGAAGATTATCAACGATTTAGAGCTTATGCTTTAAATAAAAAACAGTCAGAGATACTAAATAAATGGTTTAATAAAACGAAATCGGAAATTTATATTACCATTGATGACGAATATAATTCATGTAATATTCTTAATTAGATCCTCTAAATTGTTTCAAAAAACGTAAATCATTTATTGAAAACAATCTCAAATCGTCAATATTATATTTTAGCATAGCAATCCTTTCAATACCCATTCCAAAAGCAAATCCAGAATATTTGTTAGAGTCTAATCCGCAGTTTTCGATAACATTTGGATCAACCATTCCAGACCCTAAAATTTCTAACCAACCTGACTTCCATTTGATATCCATTTCAGCACTTGGTTCTGTAAATGGAAAATAAGATGGTCTAAATCTTACTTTAGTTTTATCGCCAAACATTTCTTTTGCGAAATAGTATAAAGTATCTTTTAGATCTTTAAAACTTACACTCTCATTAATATATAATCCTTCTACTTGATGAAAAAAACAATGTGATTTAGAAGATACTGTTTCATTACGATATACTCTTCCAGGAATGATTACTCTAATTGGAGTTTCTTTTTTTTCCATTAA
This sequence comes from uncultured Marinoscillum sp., assembly GCA_964646945.1. Taxonomy (GTDB): domain Bacteria; phylum Bacteroidota; class Bacteroidia; order Cytophagales; family MED-G16. The sequence continues at coordinate 5,361 of CAZYIL010000081.1, forward strand.
TCTAATTTGTACATTAGAAGTATGTGTTCTCAAAACAATATCAGGATTTTTTTCTACAAAAAAAGTATCCTGCATTTCTCTAGCAGGATGATTTTTTGGAAAATTTAGTGCTGTAAAATTGTACCAATCTTCTTCAATTTCTGGCCCATCTTCAATAGAAAACCCTATATTTCCAAATATATTAATTATTTTATTGCCTATTATTCTAATAGGATGTAGGCTTCCTAAAGTGTCTTTTTTTGGAGGAAGACTTAAATCTTCATCAAAATTTTTATTTGATGAATTATCATTTATCACAACAGAACTTTCAAGAAGTTTCTGTTTCGCAATTAATTTCAAATTATTTAATTTTACTCCAACTTCTCGTTTTTCATGATTAGAAATAAACTTGAATTTTTGAAACAAATCATTTATTACACTTTTTTTACTTATAAATTTTATCCTAAAACTTTCTAATTCTTTAGGGTTTTTTATTTCTAAGTTATTTATCTCTTGTTGATAATTTTTTATTTTTTGAAGCATAGAATATTTCTATTTATTCAAAGATATAGTAGAGTTTCACCATTTCAAACTAAGTTTTTTGTTTAGAATTTTTGGCTTCGAAATATATCCGATAAATAATATGTACACCAATGATAAATATAGTAACATAAGGCCTACTCGCAGTTCAAAAAAGTCACCAATTGATCCAATAATAAGTGGATATATTGCTCCGCCAGATATTCCTGTCATTAATATCCCAGAAAGCGCACCATGATTTTTTTTAAATGAATTTAAAGCTAATGCAATAATAATTGACCACATGCTGGAAATAGAGAGACCTAAAGTTGAAATTGAAATTAAAGAAATCCAAGTATCACCAAATAATCCTAATGTTAATAATACTATTGATAGTATTGATAAGAAAATCAGTAAAATTCTTGATTCAATTAATTTTATTAACATTAAACCCAAAAGTGTTCCAATAGTCATATTGCCCCAAAAATTTGAAATTACTCTAGCTCCTTCTGTTTGAGGATCTATATTATGATATGTATAAAAAAACTGTGAGGCCCAAGTGTTAATCCCTTGTTCGGTTCCAACATAAAAGAAAATAGCAAAAAAATATATATATGACCATTTGTTTTTTAAAAGATTTTCTAAGGAGATGTAAGTGATTTTTCCTTTTTTTCTTTCTTTTTCAGTAGGCAGAGTTATCAAGTTAATAATAAAAATCAATACCAATGATATTATACAGAAAATCCAATAAATCACTATCCATTTTGGAGATTCTAATCTAAAATTATTAACCAATTCGGAATGTGATATTTGAATATATAAAATTGGGCTTAAAAAAGAAGCTAAACCAAAAAATAATTGTCCTAATATTGAATAAAAAGCAAAATTTTCAGCATTAGCACATGATCTTAACAAAGGATTTATCGCTACTTGTAATATTGACATACCAGCTCCTATTAATAATAAAGATATTATTCCAGTTAAATAGTTTGTAAAAAATGAAAAAAACAATGAACCAATAAAAGCTATAATAAAGGCCACTATTATGATTTTTTTTTCGCCATAGATTTCAATAAAATAACCGCTTGGAATTGAAAAAATAGCATAAGCAATAAAAAAAGCGAATGGCAATAATCCGGCGGCGCTTAAACTCAAATTAAAATTTTGAATTATCTCTGGAATTATTGGACCGATAATATTGGTTATAAAAGAGATTACAAAAAATATTATCATAATTAATATTATGACATAATTTTTTTTATTCATACATCATTAATTTATGAATGAGCTATAAAGAATGGATTTAATAAGTTTTTTTTATTATAAAAAATTTCTTTTTTCTTCTTAACGTTAAACAATTTAACGTTAGCACTATTTGCTATTGCATGAGCTGCTGCCGTATCCCATTCCATGGTTGGTCCAAATCTAGGATAAACATCAGCTTTATCTTCTGTTAATAATAATATTTTTAATGAACTGCCGCAAGCAATAGTTTTAGGGGATTTTAATTTTGATATGAAACTTTCTGTTTTTAGATTCATATGTGAACGTGAAGTAATAACTCTAAGATTGGCTCGATTAAAATCTATCGGGGTTCTCTTTTTTAATTTAATAGTTTTATTTTTCTGTTTAAACGCTCCTTTTTCAGGATGGTTCCAATATAAAGTTTTGTTAACAGGGCAATAAACTATTCCTAAAATAGGTTTATTTTTTTTAACTAAAGCTAT
>CAZYIL010000082.1:0-7402 GCA_964646945.1 uncultured Marinoscillum sp.
TTGCGTTTAGTACTGCTTCAAAATTTCTGTTCTCTGTCCATCTTACATATTCGATAGGATAGTCAAACCCTTTTTGTTCATAATTCTCATCGTATCTTCCAGGACCATATGAACATGATACTTGAAAACTAATTTCTTTTTCATAGAAATCAGATCTTAATATATTAAGTCCAACAACCCCAACCAATACGATTCTTCCTTTCTTTCTGCACATTTGTGCTGATTGTGATATAATTTCATTACTTTTATTCGATGCCGTTATTAGAACTCCATCAGCTCCTAATCCATTGGTTAAAGATTCTACAAATTTAACTACATCAACTTCATTGCTAATATTAATTGCCGTTATATTTTTTGATTTAGCTATTTCTATTTTATTATTGTCAATATCAATTCCTATAACATTACATCCATTTGCTTTTAAAATTTCTGCAGTCATTAGACCTATTAGGCCTAAACCAAATACTACAATTGTTTCTCCAAAAGTTGGTTTTAATAACCTAATTCCTTGGAGACCTATTGCACCAATTACTGTAAAGGTTGCTTCATTATCTGAAACATTTTCTGGAATTTTTGCAACTAAATTTTCTGGAACTGATACAAATTCTGCATGATTTCCGTTCGAAACTACTCTGTCTCCAACACTAAAACCTGAAACATTATCACCAATTTTTTCAATGACACCTACATTACAATATCCAAGAGGGATTGGACTATCTAATTTGTTAAAAACAGCTTCAATAGTAGGTAAGATTCCATCAGATTTCATTTTATCAAGAACCATTTTAACTTTTTCAGGTTGCTGTCTTGCTTTTTCTATATAACTAGCTTTTCCAAAATCAACTAACATTTTTTCGGTACCAAGAGATACTAGCGATTTTGTGGTTTTAATTAAAACAGTTTCAGGTGTAACAGAGGGTGTCGGAAGTTCTTCAAGAATCGTTTTACCACTTTTTATGTCTTGAATAATTTGTTTCATAAACTAAACTGATAATAATTTATGAGAAAAAAAACTTTTAACAAGCTCCTTTTTTATATATTTCAATTAAATATTCAAAAGTTTGTTTAGAGCATTTTTCCCATGAAAATTTTTGAGAAAGGTATAAAGATTTTTTTGAAAACTTTAATCTTGTTTTTTCGTTTTTAATCATTTTTTGCAATGCTTTTGATATTGATTCTGCATTTTCTGGATCAAAATAAATTCCGCCGTCTTGTAAAATCTCTGGCATTGGGCCTCTATTTGAACAAAGTATAGGTAATCCAGATGCCATTCCTTCAACTAAAGTATTTGGCATATTCTCACATGATGATGCAAAAATAAATATATCAACAGAACTTAGTAATGTTGGAAGATCATTATGATTTACATGATCAAGTGTTTTTATAAATTTTTTTTCAGGATCAATATCTAAAAGAGTTTTTTCTAGTAGTTTTTTTGCTTTTCCGTCTCCTAAACTTCCTACTAAATATAGTTCCATGTTATCATTTTTAAAGTCAGAGAAAGCTTTTACAACATTCCACTGATTTTTATAAAAATCTACATTTGATACATAAATACATTTTATCTTTTTTGTTTTGTTAGTTTTACTTTTTTTGCATTTTCTAAACTTATTTGAAATTCCGTGATTAATAATTTTAAAGTTATCTAATCTTCCTGTAAAGTTTTGAATAATCCTTGAAGCATAGTTTGTTAAAAAAATAACTCCGTTTGCTTTTTTGAAAGAGTATATTTGTACATATCTTAGAATTAATATTCTTAATCTATATAAAGAAAATCCAGTTTTTTCCATTTCTCCTTTTTCAAATGATAGCATTTCTCTGCTCATTGTAATATTTGGTTTAAAATAGCAAACCGATCCTGCGCTTGTATTTAATAATATATCAATCTTTTCTTTTCTTAATAGTTTAGGTAATATTTTATTTTGCCAATATAATTGACTAAAAATATTCAAGCTATCCTTGAAAGCTAGATGTTTTTTCAACCAGGGATAATCTGATATTTCATTTAAGAGATCTTTATAAGACCATAGATGAACTTCTTTAATATCATAGTTTTCAAATTTAAAATTATTGAGAATTTCAATTAAATGAATCTTTGCACCACCTGATTTATTTCTTGACGCATCGATAGCTATTTTAATTTTTTTCATCGATAGCTATTTTAATTTTTTTACTGAAATAAAAATATAAATATATTACTAAAATATATGAATATAGCCTTAAAACTGATGTAGAATCCATCCTAAATCCTATTATTAATATTGGCCATGTAAATAAGTATAGTATATTATTAAAGTCTCCTTTGTTTCTCATTGAGTAGAAATAAGATATTATTAAACCAAGGACTCCAAAACTTATGAATGCAAAATTTGGACCAAAATTTTGTATTGCTTCAGCAGTGAAAGTAAAATCCCATCCAGTATAAGTTACATTTGGATATGCTACACTTTTAAAATAATATGCTCCTTGCCAACTTGCAATTGTGGATCCTTGAAAAGGTCTTAGAACAAATACATTGATAAGAGCTTGCAAATAAGATTTCCCGTATAATAATGTTATTTCTCCATTTTGGACTAACTGATAAGTCCAATTTTGGACACCTTCTGAATTTGCTAAATTTAAAATATAGAAATAAAATTGATAACCGTATTCATTTATAATTAAAAAAGTTTCATTAAACTTATTATAAAGTCCATCAACATAGTTAACTGATCGATAAATTGGTATAAACATTAAAAACACAAATCCTACTGTATATGTTAATAAAGACTTAATATTAGAAATAATATTTATTTTAGAATTCATTGTAACTTTTAAAAAATAAGAAGATAAAATAAAAATAATATCTTTCCTTCCAAAACTGATTAAAGAGAAAAATATTTCGATTAAAATAATTTTTAGAATAGTCTTTTTTTCAACTTTTTCTGAAAAAATATACACAACACACATTATAATTCTAAAAAAGATAATTTGTGATATAGGATTAAATGCCGAGACTGAATCGAGAGCTTGCCCTGCTCCAAATGCTGTATTTGGATCAAAATTAATAATAAATCTTAGAAAATAAACCAAAGATAACAAATAATAGCCATTTAACAGCACTTTGGTTTTAGTAAATTTACTATAGTTTATATGTTCTTTTGTTTTTGCAAATATAATAACCATAAAAAAGAACACCCATCCCCCCAATAAGTTGATATATAATACTTCATATATTGACGAATATGAAACATCTGGATATGCATTCCATATCATGATTTCATTAAAATATCTTGAAAGAGAAAAAGACCAATTATGAAAGAAATGTATAATACTAAATAAAAAAATTGGGTTAATGATATTCTTAAATTTTAAATACCCACAAAAATTTTGTAATAAAATACTAAATATCGATAATATTAATATTGAGTTCACTTTATTATGCTATTTGAATGTTGTCTCAGTTATTTTATTAACACGATATCGTTTGAAAAAATAAAAAAGATCTAATATTCCACATATTTGAAACTTTACAACATCAAATGGCCAAAAAATTTCTACGTTTGTACGTTGTAATTGCAAAGGCGCAGTACTTTTAGTTATAGGATGCGTGTTTGTCATAAACGAATATCTATATCCTGATTTACTAATATATTCTGCTGCTTTTTTGGTATAAGTATGTTCTTCTCCACCTACCCAACAAAATATTTCGATTATACTATTTATTTTTTTTTCAATTAGCATCTTACTATCAATAATTTCTTTTTTAAGAATTTCTTCAGAATCATTAATATTCATACGACGATGTGTAAATGTATGACAACCAATTACATGTTTTTTATTTAAATCAAATAATTCATCCCAAGACATTGCTATACGTTTATTAGAATTTAATTGCGATACTTGAGCAATATTATGAGCTTTCGCAAAATCATTTTGGTTTTCTGGCATTGTTTCAATAAATCCAGAAGGAATAAAAAACCAACCTATAAAACCATATTTTTCTAATAGTGGTTTTGCAACTTTATAGTTTGTTTGGAGCCCATCATCAAAAGAAATAATTAAACCTGGCTTATCCTTTTTCAGAGTTTTAGTATCAATAAATGATTTCAAGTCTGTAATTGATACTGGAGAAAAATGTTTTTTATAGAATATAAGCTGCTGCTCAAAGTTATTTCTATATTCTTCTGGAGTATCGTGATAGTTAATAACTCTTATATAATTTTTTTTATATATAATATTAAAAATCTTAAATATGATATCACTTAAATAGGTATAGTTCAAAAAATTAGCAATTATAACTTTACTCTTATTCATAAGCTACCATCTCCATCAAAAAGTGATGCATACCAACTTTCTTCTAATTCCAAATCTTTTTTAAGATTACTGTTCGCTGCTTTATATAAAAAAGGCCAATTTGGAAAAATTCTAGAATATGATTTATTTAGGATAAATCGATCACGAATATTCTTTGGAAACCCAATCATTTCTAGAATAGAAGACCCTTTATTCTGAGTATGACTATAAGCTTCACTGATTAATTTATCTATAATATCATTATTGTCGTCTTCTACAAACAAATCAACAATTTTAGACCTTTTTAATGCAATCTCTTTTACTTCTTCATGAATAACAATAATATAGCCAACAAGTGACTTGTGCTTATAAGCGCATAAAAGAGTGATTTCATTTTCTTCAAAAAATCCAAAATGCCAACTTAAAAATTGAGAAGTTCTATACGCATATAATCGATGAGGCTCTGATTTAGTTTTTCTTATCCACAGCTCGTCAAATTCTTTTCCAATTGACTTAATACTATCTTCTTTAATCTCTACATCCTCTTTTGTGGGAATATTGGGCAAAACATTTTGGATAAAATACAAAAAAGGCGCTAGAATAATGCTTATTGAAGAAGATATAATTGAAGGAATTTTTTTCTTCATCAGTAGTGACTTTATAAAAGATCTTCCATCACATATATAAAAAAGTACTTGATCATAATTTTTTTGAGAAATCTTTTTTGATTTAAAATAACTAAAAATTATTTCTGCTGGCTTATTTGCTGTAGTGTTAAAAAATAAATCAATATTTTTTTGATTTAGAAAAGTTGCAGCCAATTTTAAACTATAATTTCTATATTCAGGATCTACGCCAAATGAATTGGCGGTAGCAATAATAGTATCATGATTTTGAAAACGATAAAGTAGGGGAATAGAGCCAATAAAACCTACAATTTGATTGTTATCTTTAATCACCCAACCTTGAGGATATTTTCCTCTATCAATCAGTGTTGGATTGGATTTAAGTAATTGTTCTTGATGTTCTAATCTTGTGCGATTTAAATCAATTTTTTTTCTGAATTCTTGAATATTATTCCAATCTTTAGATTCTACTTCATCAATCTTAATATCTAACATAATTTCGATTATAGGAAAAAAACTATTTCCTCATTTTTTTAAAACGATCTGAATATTGTTGTTTCTTAATAATATTAATTTTAACAGGTATTTTATAATTTTCCAGTTTTTTTATACAATGTTTTCTAATACGTTTTTTTAATTTATTTAAATCTAATGCTTCAAATAATAAAACATTACAACAAACAATATTGCCAATAATTGGATTTTTTTCACCATAAACAACCACTTCCTGTATTTCATCCATTTCTTGAATAACGCTCTCAATTTCTGCTGGATAAACTTTTTCCCCTCCAACATTTATTATTTCCGATTTTCTTCCTAATATTTTTATGTATTCACCCTCAACTTCTACAGTATCACCTGTTTTAAACCACCCATCTTTTGTAAACGGACTAGGAGCGTTTAAATAGCCTATCATAGCTGATTTAGCTTTGATCTCTAATAAATCATTAACAATACGAATGTCAAAACCTTCTCCACCTATTTTCATCCAAAGAGAATTAGAGCTTTTAGATTTAGACCTAAGAATACCAATCTCAGACAATCCATATGTTTGTAAAAATTTTATATCTGGGAAGAGTTGATTAAATTTAGTTAATGTAGTTTCAAGCATTGGCTCAGTGCCATAAGTAATCATTTTTAAACTACTTAAATCGTAATCCTTATATGATTCGCTAATTAAAATAAGATTTAGAAATGTTGGAGATGTAGGTAATAATTCTACTTTATATTTTTCAATTGTCTTCAGGACAACATCTGGCGTTCTTTCCGATAGAGTAACAATTAAACCACCATTAGAGAGTATATAAAATAAAGTATTAAATCCTCCTATATGATCATACAATAAAAAAGTTATTGTTTTTAAGGTATGCCTTTTTAGTTTGAACTTATCAAGTAAATAGGTTAAATCGTGTAAAGATGCTTTACTCTTACCGGTAGATCCGGACGAAAATAATACTAAACCAGGACGGTTTTTTTCTCTTAAAGTTTTATATAATTTATGTTTACTAGAATTTGGAAGTTGAGAAATATCAACATTATCGTTCTTATCAATTTTAATAACTATTTCGCCTTCAGCTACGGAAATAAATTCATCCTTTTTAGAAGAAACTGACTCTGTAATTGGAACAACAATACAACTATTCTCAATGAGAGCAAGTAACAAACTTATAGCATTGGGGGAAAAATCAGCTTCAATAATTACAACTTGACCAGGTTTAATATTATCAGAATGAATTAAATTTTGCCAATAATAATATTTTTCTATTAACCATTCATAATTATAAACTTTATCTTTCCATATTATCGCATTGTTTTCTTTATTCTCTTTAAATACATCAATAAAATAATCAATATACACTAAATGCCTCCAAGAAATACAACTTGGCCAGTAATAAAGTCGCTTTTTGGATTAATAAAAAACTGTATTACATTAAGAATATCTTCAAATTCTCCATATCGTTTAATTGCTTGATTTTGTATTAATTTTTTAATTTTATCATCTGGAACAGCACGAATTAAATCTGTTTTTACTGGTGTAGGTCCAATCGCATTCACAGTAATTCCCATAGGGGCTAATTCTTTTGCTAAAATCTTTGTTAAACTGATGATAGCAGCCTTTGAAGAAGCATAAATAGATTCTCCTTCAAGATTTAATGGAGTTGCAACAGTGGTAAAATTAACAATCCTGCCAAATTTATTTAAATTCATTAGTTTTGTTGCTTCTCTGCAAAATAAAAAAGTTCCAGCTATATTGGTGTTAAGTATTTTATGCACAGTATCCATAGTTGTTAATAAAGAATGATTCATAGATGCTATACCTGCATTGTTAATAAGATAATCTAGACGACCATAATCTTTACGTATTTTTCTAAACATTTTTTTGGCATCTTTTTCATTACAAATATCTAAACAAAAATGTTCATAATTCTTTAATTTATAGTCAACATCATTACGACTACATCCAATTAATTTATAATTATTTTTTGAATAAAATTCAGCAA
>CAZYIL010000083.1:0-7391 GCA_964646945.1 uncultured Marinoscillum sp.
AGAATCTTCAGAAAATAAATTTTCGAATTATAAAGATTTAATCGATTTGTTTCATGAATGGAGAGAATTTGAAAATCCTCCTTTGTTGAATGATGCTCCTGATTATACAGAAATAAGATTTCAAAAAGACCAGAAGAAGTTTAATAAACTACAAAATTCCCTGTACAACTTTGATATTAAGAATTGGTCAATAAGTAATCAAATTGATTGGTATATAGTTAAAGCAGAAATGAATGGATATGAATTTAACTATAACATATTAAAACCTTGGAAGAGAGACCCAGCATTCTACCAGACTATTTGGATGAACCAAAGTGATGTTCCTGCTCATGAAGGTCCTACTAATCATGGAGTGTTAGAATTTTGGATGTATGATCTTCCTCTCAACAATCAATCAAAAGAAAAATTATTAAAAGAAATATTGAGCATTACTCCTTTTTTGATTCAAGCAAGATCAAATTTAACTGGTAACGCAAAAGACTTATGGATAGCTGGAATAGAAAATTTTAAACTGCAGTACAACAATCTAAATACTATAAAAAGTAAACTAGATCTTGATCAAAATGATAAAATAAATAAAGCAATAGAAGAAGCTAAAGTTTCAACACTAAATTTTATAGAATGGTTGGAAAAAGAGTCAAATAATAAAACTGGCCCCTCTGGTATTGGAAAAGAAAACTACACCTGGTATCAACAAAACGTTCATCTTGTCCCATTAACTTGGGAAGATGAAGTAAGATTACTTCAACGTGAGTTGGATCGAGCATGGTCATCATTAAAACTAGAAGAACACAACAATAAGAATCTACCACAACTCATTGCTGCAGATACTCCTGATGAATTTAAAAAACTAACAGAAAAGGGTGTTAAAAGACTCATGAAGTTTTTAAAAGAAAAAGAGATTATGACAATAAAAGAAAATATGGAGCCAGCTTTAAGAAATCATATGGGAAAATTTGTACCTAAAGAAGAACGAAACTTTTTTAATATAGGATTACACCTTGATCCTCTTCCTCTATACTCGCATTTTGTTCATTGGTTTGATCTAGCGCAGATGAAAGATGAACCACATGAAAGCCCAATAAGAAGAAAACCTCTTTTATACAATATTTTCGATTCTAAAAATGAAGGATATGCAACTGGAGCTGAAGAGATGTTCATGCATGCTGGTCTGTATAACGATAGTCCTAGATCAAAAGAGATTGTATGGATTATGATTGCTCAAAGAGCCGCAAGAGGTTTAGGATCTTTATATGCTCATGCCAATGAAATGACTATGGAAGAAGCAAGCCAAGTACATGTTAAATGGACCCCTAGAGGTTGGATGAATAGAGAACCTGACCTTTTAAAATTTGAACAACATCTTTATCTAAGACAACCAGGATATGGGACATCCTACATAACTGGTAAATATCTTATAGAAAGAATCATTGCTGAATATGCCGAAAAGTTAGAAAAAGAAGAAAAAGATTTTACCCTAAAAGAATTTTTTAAAAAGTTTAACAACACAGGAAATATTCCAATAGATCTTGTTCGTTGGGAAATGACTGAAAATAAACCAATAGAACATGAATAAATTAGTTGTTATTTCAAACAAAAAAAATGTGTCATTTTTTGACACTAAAGAAAAAAAAACAATATGGAAAAAAGATATGGAAAAAAAAGTACTTAATACTTATAGAGTTGGAGATTATGTTTTTATTTATACTTATACTAATTGGGGTTATACATATACATCATTGGTGGATATAAATGGTGGTAATTTTTTATGGAAAGATAAATATTTAGAAAGTGTATCAAATACATTACTTTACAAAAACCATCTTTATTTCATAGACAAATCGTTTAACATAATTTCTATTGTATTAAAAACGGGCAAAGAAGTTTTTAAAAAAAAATTTCCTTATAAAAAATGGTATTCGAGTGTTTATCCAAAACTAGTCGTATATGATAATCAAGTAGTCGTATATAACAAAAAAAATGCTGTAAAAATAAATGTGATAACTAATGATTTTGATGATTTTATATTTAGATCACATGAATTAAAAGAAATTCTTATCATGAATGATTTATATAACATACATGTGAACTCATATGTAACCTCAGATGGTGGCTATGTAGTAGCATATGGTGGAGATAGTGGTGGTGCAGGAGGTGGAGATGGTGGTGGTGCAGGAGGTGGAGATGGCGGAGGAGGTTAATAATCTTCTTTCAATACAACACTAAATAAAATTATTTTTTTGATTTCTTATTTTAGAAATATAATTCAACTTCAAGGTCAATATCATCTAAAATTAGTTTGTCTCCCAAATTTTCAAAAAATGAACCAGACCTAAACCTTACATTATATTTTGATCTATCAAATGATAAATTTGCTGTAGCCTTATTATCATCTATGCTAAGTTCAAAACTTAAGGGATGTGAAATTTCCTTAATTGTTAAAATAGCTTCAATTAAATAATTATCATCTATTTTTTTTGAAGAGACCACTTTAAGCGTTGAAATTTTATGCTTATCAATTGAAAAGAAATCATCAGATTTTAAATGTCCCTCTAGCTTATTTTTGAATCCTCCAGTTAAATCTTCTACATTTAATGATTCCATATCTACTCTAACTTGTCCTTTAACTTCATTATTAGAGATAGATATTTTCCCATCTATAAATTTTAGAGAACCATAGTGTGTTTTAGTAGAAATTTCTCTTCCTGTCCATTTTATTTTACTGGTTTCTGTATTTATAGGCTTCATCTGAGAAAATAAACTAGTGGTTATTAAGAGTTGTATGATGATTAAATAAAATTGTTTCATAATTAAGTATTTAAATTCAATATGTAAAATAACCAATCAAATTGACCATATCCAAGTATCAAAAGATTCTAATTTATTAAATTTTATTAACTTTGAGTATAATTTAATATTAATTTAGAGTATTATGAAAAATATATTTTACTATTTATTACCCATTTTTGGTTTGCTATTTATAATAAGTTGTGAAGATGATGATAAAGCTACAGGTAGTTTTATGGAGACCCATAAAGATACTAAGTGGGCATATGAAGAAGGAGATTCAATAATTTATCTACACATTGATATGGATAAAATTCATGATTATGCGACCGTTACAAGTGGAACTGGTGATTGTTGTACATGGAGTACAGCCACTGGAACTCATACCTCGTGCGATGGAGATAGTTATACAAATATGATGCTGGTAAATAAAGGAGACTCACTTGAAATGAAGATTATATGGGCTAGCGGTGGAGGAGATGAAACCCATTTATTGGTGGTTAATGGAAGTTCAATGACTGTAAAACATACTTATCCGTCTGGCTCTCATTCAGAAGTTTTTACTAAAACTACTGGAGCTCTTCCAAGTGTTGCTTGTTCAGGATCTTAATTTTTGATTTTAAATGAATTAAAAAAACCTATCAATACTGATAGGTTTTTTTTTACCTTAAATGTTATTCCATATTTAATCTTAAAATTCTACCTGGAAACTTTTTAGTAGGCTTTTGATTATTATACACCACATTTCCTGAAACAATAACCATTTCAATTCCAGATGATCTTAAGCTATTTTTCTCATATGTAGCATTATCATTTATTGTATTTGGGTTGAATAGAACAAGGTCTGCATAAAAGCCTTTTCTAATAAGACCAATTTTATCAAGATGCAAGTTTTTAGCTGACTGAAAAGTCATTTTTTTAATCTTTTTTTCTAAAGATTCACCTGAATCCATAGATAAATAACGAGGAAAAGCACCCCAACCTCTTGGATGGCCATCTGGAGAGCCATCCGAACAAATATTTGTAAATGGCCATTTAATTATAGTTTTTATATCTTTTAAATCCATCGATTTTGCAATAATGGATTCACCAGGTGTTTCAAAAGATAACTTAATCAAAGATAAATAAGTGGTTATTACATCTTCATTACGAATTTCTGCTATTTTATCAAGCGTAAGTCCCTCATATTCAGGAACCGCATCAAAGTTACTAATAATCATTCCTTCAGGTGAAGTTAATTCTGTTAAAGCAAATTCAGCACTCTCTCTATTTTCAAAATCTCTTTTAGGAAATAAGACTGTCATAGTAGATTGCCAATATTCATAAGGATAAATATCTGCAGTAACATCAATACCTTCATTTATTGCACTATCTAATACTTTCAATATTTTAGAAGCTTGACCCCAAAGACTTCTTCTTGCTAACTTAAAATGAGAAATCTGAACAGGGATATCAGCCTCTTTTCCAATTTGAAGAATTTCTTGGATACTTTTTTCCAAATACATATCCTCACTTCTCATGTGGCTTATATATCTCCCACCATATTCAGAAGCAACTTTAGCTAATTGAATTACCTCATTAGTAGAAGAATAAATACCTGGATCATACTCCAGTCCTGTGCCAAGCCCTAGTCCTCCAGATTGAATTTCTCTGTGAAGAAAGCTCTTCATCGAATCAATCTCTAACTGACTTGCTTCTCGTTTATAATTATTCCCCATTATAGCTCTTCTAATAGAACCGTGACCTACATATGATCCTAAATTTGTTGATAAAGGATAATTTTCCAGTGAATCGTAATATTTTTCTAAAGGCAAAAAAGAGCTTCCATCTTGTCCAACAATTATCGTAGTTATTCCTTGACTAATTGCTGCATCTACTGTCCTTAACGTATCCCAATCATGATGACTATGCGTATCTATAAACCCCGGGCTAAGAATCATACCACTGCCATCAATAATTGAATCTGTTTCTAACACAGTTATTTTCCCTATCTCAACAATATTTTTGTCTTTAATTCTAACTGAACCCAAAAATCTATTTTTACCAGAACCATCAATAATAGTAGTGTTTTGTATAAGAATTGTCTTAGAATTAAAATCACTACAAGCAATGACAATGAATGAAATAATTATAATTAGAGCGTAGTTAAATTTTTCTGGAAAAATCATCAACAATATGTTCAATATTAAAAATAATTATTTTTTAGTGTCTAGGTAATAAGATCTATAAAAAGAATGATCACTGGAAAGATTCCATAAAATATTACCATTCATATCTGTAATAAGTATTTTACTATTCACTGAACTTGTAAAAAGTAGTTTGTTCTGGTCCATTAAATACACACTACCTTGTTTAAAGGAATATAATTTTCTGGGAAGGTTAACTGCTTTAATCAAGGAAAATTTATCTTCAATCATAGAAAAAATTAAAGCTCTAGATGTCATGCGATAAATTCTATGTCCATTATCAAATAATAACAACGTGTCTCCTTTTATTTTATGAATAGCATGCTGCTGATAAAAATAAGCTTCTGGATCCATAGGGATTTCACCATTTAAACCTAGTTTCCAAAGAATCTCACCCGTTTGAGAATCAATTTTCCATAATTGATCAAAACTTCTAAAAGAAACAATGTAATTGTTATCAGAAGAAATTCCTATAGCATTTCCATGACTCCAATCATCTTTTGTCATTAAAAGGTCATGTTTTTTTTTTCTAATTCTCGATGCATCTGATTCTGATTTCTCTACTCTTTTAAGAGTCATTTTTCTATCTTCATAAGCAGATAATGGATCTTCATGGTCAAAAATATTCCATTCCCATAATAAGTTTCCCAAAGAATCATATACCACAATTCCATCTCCTTTAATAGAATCATTTGCTAATCCTCCATAAGCAGTGAGATCAACTATCTTATATTTATATGATAGGGCAACAATATTGTTGTAGTTGTCTTTGGTTAATTCATGATGTAATACATTATCTTTTGTATCTATCTTAAATAAAGTATCCCCATCAAAATTAATCTCATAAATTAAATTTGGACTATATAATGATAAATAAGTATTTGAAGTTGAAAGATCATAAGGGCGAGATAAGGAAGTATCTGATTTTTGATACCAAACTACTTTAGCTTGATCATCTATTAATAACTGTATCCCTGGATTCATTTGAGTTCTCAAGAAAATGAATCCATCAAAGCTAAAATCTTCATCTTTTTCTAAAGTGAACGTAGGAATCGATTCAGGTAATGATTCGGTAGTAAAAGAAAGGGTATCGCTAACAAACGATGAATTGTTTTTTGAGCCATGAATTAAAAATTGATATTCCTTTTCAGGGCTTAAAAATAATAATGATATGTTATGAATAAGATTGTCTTTAGATAAAGAAGAAGATTGGATAGAATCGGAGTTTTTGATCCAATAAGTAATAAAAGAGTTGGTTTTAGAATTTGTTTGAAAAGAAATTTTTTTTTGTAAAAGATTATACTTTGGAGATTCAATTTTAATTGAAAAGATTTTATTCTGCAAATAGGAACAAGAAGAAATTAAAAAAAATAATATGAAATAAAATATAAAAGTATTCCTGATTTTCATTGATGCAAAGATAAAAAAACTTACCATTCATGGTAAGTTTTTCTTATTGTAGTCCCTAGGGGAATCCTAAACCTAAAATAAACTGTTTATAATTTTATTCTAAATAATTCGTTTTATTTATGAACAATAATAATAAAACTCTTACACAAACCATATCTTTTAATTTCTTTTGCTGAAAAATTTCGCGAATATCTATTCATCTCTACACTAAATCCATATTTAGAAAATATATTTTCTATATCAAGAGCATACCATCTTACATGATCCCATTGTCCAAAATGTTTCATTCTTTCACTAGGTGTAATAATTGATGGATCCTCATATGTTTTGTTCAAATTCTCATTTATTGGTACAGTAATTATACCAATACCTCCTTTTTTTAATACTCTATACATTTCGGAAATCGCCTTATTATGATCCTGAATATGCTCTAATACATGATTACATATTATAATATCAAAAAAATTATCATTAAATTTTAAGTTAGTTAAATTGATATTTTGAACACCTCTCTGATTCGAATATCCAGGTGTCATTTTATCTCCTGGTATATAAAATAAATTATCACATTTACTTAATATGTCATAATATGATAGCTCAGGAGCAATATGTAACAACACGTATTCCTTACTTAAAATATTTAATTCATTTTCTAAATAAAGCCAAACTAATCTTTGTCTACTATTAGCGCCATTAGATGGAGTTAATAAGTTATCTCTTATTTTAATAAATAATTTAAACTCTTTTTTTGCAATTGGACAATAAAATTCTGATTTAAGATGATTACTGAATAGTAATTGTTGATAATATAATTTTTTCCAGTTAAGTTTTCTTAAAAAAATTCTTATTTCATGTGGAATTAATCTTTTTGAAAGATTTACAATTTTTTGTTTAAATAATTTATTCATATCCAAATATAAAAAAACCTATCACTCTTGATAGGTTTTTTTTCTTTGTAGTCCCTAGGGGAATCGAACCCCTGTTTCCAGGATGAAAACCTGGCGTCCT
>CAZYIL010000084.1:0-7274 GCA_964646945.1 uncultured Marinoscillum sp.
CTCCTTCTTCATAACCAACATATCCTGGAGGAGCACCTACCAATCTAGATACTGAAAATTTCTCCATATATTCAGACATATCAATTCTTATAAGAGAATCTTCTTTTGCAAATAAATATTTAGATAAAATTTTAGCTAATTCTGTCTTACCTACACCGGTTGGGCCCAAAAATATAAAAGAACCAATTGGTTTTTTAGAGTCTTTTAATCCTACTCTAGTTCTTTTAATAGCTCTCACTAACTTATCAATAGCATTATCTTGTCCTATTACTTCTTTTGAAAGCTCTTTCGCCATTCCTAAAAGTCTTTTGCTTTCTTTCTGAGCTATTTTTTCAACAGGAATACCTGTCATCATAGAAATAACTTCTGTTATGTTTTTTTCAGATACTTTATCTCTTTTTTTCTTTGAAGATTTTATCCATTTTTCTTTTTCTTTTTCAAGCTGAGAAATTAATTTCCTCTCATTATCTCTTAACTTGGCAGCTTCTTCATATTTTTGATTCTTTACCACCTGATTTTTTACTATTTTAATTTCTTCTATCTTATTTTCAATTTCAACAATTTCTTTTGGAACATTGAGATTATTAATATGGACACGTGAACCAGCTTCATCCATAACATCAATAGCTTTATCAGGTAAAAATCTATCACTTATATATCTGTCTGATAGTTTAACACAAGCTTCAATAGCATTATCAGAATATATTACATTGTGATGATGTTCATATCGATCTTTTATATTCATCAAAATGTTTTGTGTTTCTTCAGGTGTTGTCGGGTCCACAACCACCACTTGAAATCTTCTTGCTAATGCTCCATCCTTTTCTACATGTTGTCTATATTCATCCAATGTGGTAGCGCCTATACATTGAATTTCACCTCTAGACAAAGCAGGCTTAAACATGTTTGAAGCATCTAATGAACCAGAAGCACCACCAGCTCCTACTATAGTATGTAGTTCATCAATAAAAAGTATAACATCTGTTGATTTTTCCATTTCTGTCATTATAGCCTTCATTCGTTCTTCAAACTGACCTCTATACTTGGTCCCTGCTACAAGAGAAGCCAAATCAAGAGTTAAGACTCTTTTATTATGTAAAGTTCTAGAAACTTTCTTTTCAATTATTCTAAGAGCTAAAGCTTCAGCAATGGCTGTTTTCCCTACACCAGGTTCTCCAATTAAAATTGGGTTATTTTTTTTCCTTCGAGATAATATTTGAGCCACTCTTTCAATCTCTTTTTCTCTTCCAATAACAGCATCTAATTTTCCTTTTTCAGCCAATTTTGTAAGATCTTTTCCAAAATTATCAAGAATAGGGGTTTTGGATTTTTCTCCTTTTCTAAATCTTTTAGATGTTGAAGAACGAGAAAAAGAAGACTTCTTTTTTGAAAACTCTTCCTCTTCTTCCATAGGCTCAGATGATGTTGTAGCCATTGGGCTTTTTGATTGATATTCCAATAACTCTTTTACAATATCATAATTCACATCAAACTTCTCAAGTATTTGTGTTGCAATGTTATCCTCATCTCTTAAAATTGAAAGTAGTAGATGCTCGGTTCCTATCAATTGACTTTTAAAAATTTTTGCTTCTAAATAAGTGATTTTTAAAACTTTTTCGGACTGACGTGTTAAAGGTATATTAGATATATTTTTAAGATTACTAGAAGATGAAGTTTTAGTATTATGTTCAATGGATGCTCTTAGGTCATCTAGACTAATTCCTAATTTTTTTAACAAACTTATAGCAACACCCTCTCCCTCTCTTATTACACCCAACAACAAGTGTTCTGTGCCTATATAATCATGGCCAAGGCGCAAAGCTTCTTCTCTACTCATTGAAATAACTTCCTTTACTCTATTAGAAAACTTTGCTTCCATACTCATAAATTTAATAGCATACTATAGACTAATTTAATCAAATAGGATTATTAATCTCAAAAATTTAAGAATTATTAATAATTTCTGAAGAATTAGGTCCTTCTGAAAATAATAAGTCTAAAACACTGAGATTAGGTACAAATTCCTTGCCAAAAACATGTTTATAAATAGAAGAAAAGTAAATATTTCGTGATGAATAATAAGATTTAGGGTGCACTATCATACTATAATTATCAAATATGAATGATTTTGAATCTTTTTCTTCTAAAAATTTAAAATTATTATCTAAATCTACGAAACTGCAAAGTAGTGTCAATAAGTCATGATTAAGATCAATTAAGAAATTATGTCTTAAATTCAAACAATTCATAATTTGATCTTTGTAATAGATAAAAAAAGGAGATTTACCATAGGATGATTGTAAAGATCTAGAATGAATATTTATCCAATTTTCAGAATAATCAATTTTCATATCCTTCATTATTTTTACATTATTAGAAGTTAATATAGGAACTGATAAATTTATTTTTCCGTTTGCCCCTAAAATCTCACATCTATTCCTATAAGTTTGTTTCTTATATAAAGAACTATGATTTATAAGAATATTTTTGTGATTTTTTAGAATAGTAAAATATTCAAGATTAGGAAAATACTGACTCTCAAGCAGAATATATTTTTTCTTTTTCAATTTTCTTTTTTTTCCAAAAGTAATTATTCTAAAGTAACATTAATTTCAGTCGAAAGAATAGAAACGTTTCCTAGAGAATCTTGAGCTTCAATACGATAATAATAGGTGGATCCATTATTAAGATTTAGGTGATAAAAACTCGCGTTATCATTTGAAGAAACATAAGATATATCTTCGATTTTATTTGAACTTTCTTTTGTTATACCAGATGAAACATCCCAAAATAAATTATATTTTAAAAAATATTTATTTGTTGGAAATGTAATTATAACTTGATCATTTTGAGCTTTTCCACTTATTACAGGTGGAGTCAAAAGAACTATTTCAGAAAAATTCACAGCCCTAAAATTCCCCATGGTTCCCCAACCAAAATTCGATACAGGATTATAGGGTGTATGAGAATCGCCTCCAATAATACCACGAACAATTTTTTCATACATATTAAAATAATCATAAGTAAGTTTATCAATTTCTGAAGCTCTAAAAATAATATATTCATTTGATCCAATATCAATTGTTGGATTGAATAAACGCAAGCCTTCATTGATATTAACAACACGATTATCATCAATAGCCCAATCTTTTTGAACTAAATGGTCACCATTTCTTATCCATTCAAATAAATATCTATTTCTAGTTGCAGCTGGATCATTTAGTATCCATTCTTCAGAATAATATACAGAACCTCCCTCTTTTTCCCCCTTTTCCCCCTTTTCAGCGATCTCACTAACCCAAGCATCTTTATATCCTGGAGCAGAAAACATTGTAGAAGAAGCTGAATATATTTTACTTCCTCCCATATCAATGGAAAGTGTATAGGTTTCACCTATATTTCCTTTAAGATCGGTACCAAAATAAATTCCATCTTTCCAAAATCGTAAGACTTCATTTGTGCCATCGCTTTTTGATAAAGTAACGATTGCATTATTTTCATAAGGAATGGATACCGTTGAAAGTGTATCAATAGCAAGTGAATAACTTATCTTTACCCACGCAACTTTATCTTTTTCAATCTCTCCATTTATAACAATTATTTCAGGGACATCATTAACTAAAATATCTATTTCTAAATATTCTTCATGGTAACCATTACAAGAGAGAAGTAACGTAAATATACTTAACATCAATATTCGCTCAAATAAAGATAATAGGATTAGTATCTTTTTTAATTTCTTCTTGAACATTTTTATAAAATAAGACATATTTTAAAATTTAAAATTTATATTGAAACTTGGTAAAAAACCGTAGGTACTTATTCCAAATTGTTGAAATAAACTTCCATTTGATTCAGAACTAGAACCACTTTTCCCTTTCCCTACAGCAACTGTATCATGTACTGTTATTGCTCTTATATTTCTACGATTATAAACATTATACATAGATACTTTGACTTGTGTTTTGATATCTCTTTCGAATAATTTAAAAAATAAATAATCAGGTTCATATACCAATCCAAAATCTAGTCTATTGTAATTAGGTAACCGATACTTATTGCGACCCTCCCAATAAGGAAAAGAAACTCCACTAATATTATAATATGCCTCTGGCAAAGTAACTGGAGATCCTGTCGTATATAAAAATGTAGTTGATAATGTTAAATCTTTAACTAAATCATAATTAATATACGTGGCTAAACTATGTGTTTTATCAAACATATTAGGGTACCACCTCCCATTATTGATTACATCTATTTGGTATTCACTACGTCCCAAATTATAACTCATTCGTCCATTCAACCTCCCTTTAGGTTTTTCTACTGAAACTTCTAAGCCATAAGCTTTCCCTTTTCCAGTAGCAACATAGGCTTCTAAGTTATTAATGAAATAGTTATGCAACCCATCCTCAAAATCTGCTGCATTAATAATCCGTTTATAATATGTTTCAAATGAAAACTTGATTTCATCATTGAAATTATGAAAATATCCTACTGCAACTTGATCCGTAAGCATTGGGGAAATGTTTGCAGTAGTTGGCATCCATATGTCATACCACTGTATATCTCCTCCAAGAGTCATCAAACGTAGATATTGTGCATTACTATTATATGAAGTTTTTATAGAATTATTTTCAGTTAACAAAAATGTGAAAGCCAATCTTGGTTCCAAATTCTTGTAAGAAAAAATGATATCCGTTCTTCTAGGATAGTTAACGCTACTAATTGACTCATTTGATTCTTCATCATAAACATGAGAATCACCTGGGCCTAACTGATAATAGAAGGAATATCTTAATCCATAATTTGAAGACAACCATGAATTGAATTTGTGATCATTTTGAATATAAAAAGCTGTTTCCAAACCTTGCATAGGTGGCATAAATTTTCCTCCATCATCTTGAGTATCTTGTAATCCTCCATGATTAAAATCTTGATACTCAGACTGAATCCCAAATCTTATATCATGGGCATCACTAGGAATCCATGAGAACTCCTGTTTTAGGCTATTTGTATTAACCCATGAATTAAACTCATAAACACCAGTAATATTATGAGTATAATAGCGACTATGAATTATAGATGTGTTAAAAAAAAAATTTTTATTGTATATATGATTCCATTTTAACGTCCAAGCTCTGTTTCCCCAATCTGTTAGACCAATAGTAATTGCATAATCTTGACCAAAATAAGCTGAAAAATCAAAACGATTATTTTCATTTAATTGATAAATAATTTTGGCATTTAAATCATACCATTTCTCTCGACTAGCAAAAAATGTATTTC
Source organism: uncultured Marinoscillum sp. (assembly GCA_964646945.1). GTDB lineage: Bacteria > Bacteroidota > Bacteroidia > Cytophagales > MED-G16. Next base: position 5,287 of record CAZYIL010000084.1, read on the forward strand.
CATCACCGCCTATACTTTTACTTCCTCCTTTACCATAATTATCTTCTGAATTATCGAATATTAATTGATCGTAAAAATATCCTAATGAAAGTCTTGTAGATCTTCCTGCTAGAAATAATGAAAGTTTATCTTTTATAAGAGGAGCTTCCAATGAAAACTTTGAGGTAATCAGACCAAAACCTATACTTGCCCTAATCTTCTCAAAATTACTTTGCTGCATCCTTACATCTAGTACCGAAGCACCCCTCCCTCCAAAACGAGCTGGAGTTCCTCCTTTATAAAGTGTCAATCCTGCTACAGCATCAGAATTAAAAACAGAAAATAAACCCTGCATATGTGATGAGTAGTAAATAGGCATCTCATCCATCAAAATTAAATTTTGATCAAAACCACTGCCACGAACAATATAGCCACTTTGTCCTTCAGAAATACCTGTAACTCCTGGAAGTAGTTGAATTGTTTTAAAAATATCAGTTTCACCCAATATCACTGGGATTTTTTCTACTTGTTGAATAGTTAATTTTTCAACACTAATCTCTGTTGACTTTATATCTTCTTGTATTCTATTATCATAAATCACTAATTCATCTAGTTGATTCATTTTAGAAGTAAGTTGAACATCTTGAATTATATTTTTTGTTAAGCTTACTGATATTTCAATTGATTCATAGCCAATAAAACTATAAACAATAATATGATTTCCTTTTTGCATTAAAAGAGAGTAATTCCCATTGATATCAGTAATTATCCCCTTAGTAGTCCCTTTGACTTTAACTGTAGTGCCAATAAGCAATTCACCCTTTTCATTTTTAATTGTACCACTAATAGTGAAGTTGTTCTGAGGATATACATTTGATAGAAATAAAAAAATGAAGAATATTATATGAAAGAATCTCATATTAAAACCTTACTAACATAGAATTTAAAATTGTAAGCTTAATAACTTTTATTTATAAATATTAATTTATATCAAATAGCTGATCATATATTTAAAATGAATTGAATAAATTTAATTAACAATTACAATTTATGAAAAATAAAAAGCTGCTTTTAAGCATAATCATATTTTCAACTATTCTTACTACTTTCTCATTTTATTTTTATCAAGTTTTTTTTAGTCCTAATTTTTTAATAAATGATCCAGAAAAAAAAATTTATATAGATAATTCAACAACTTTTAAAGAACTACAAAACACTTTACATAATAAAGGTTATATAAATGATTTAGTATCATTTAGTTTTTTAGCAAAAATCATGAAATATAATATGAATATTAAACAAGGAGCATATGTCATCGAGTCTAACATGTCAAATTATGCTTTAATACAAAAACTTAGATCAGGAAATCAAACACCTATTAATATCACCTTCTCATATGCTAGAAGAATAGAAGATTTAGCTTCAATCATTACAAATAAATTAAAAATTGATGAAGATGAATTCATGAATTATATTAAGCTTAATGAAAATAATTTATATGGTTTTGATCGCAATAACATATTATCAATGTTTCTTCCTGATACCTATCAAGTATATTGGAATATTACTGTTAAAGAATTATTTGAAAGAATGTATAAAGAGCATTCTAAATTTTGGAATAATAAAAGAAAAGATAAATTAAAAAAATTAGGATTAGAAATTATAGATTTTAGTACGCTTGCATCAATAGTTTCTTCTGAAACAAATAATATAGATGAAGCAAAAAAAATTGCTGGTGTATATATCAATAGATTAAGAAATAACATGTTCCTTGCTGCTGATCCAACACTAATTTATGCTGCTAATGATTATTCAATTAAAAGAGTACTAAACAAACATAAAAAGATTAAGTCTCCCTATAACACCTACATAAATAAGGGATTGCCCCCTGGTCCTATAAAAATGAGTAGTAAAAAAATGATAGATGCAACACTAGATTATATCAACCATGATTTCTTTTTCTTTTGTTTAAAGGATGACTTCTCAGGATATCATATTTTTGCAAAAAA
>CAZYIL010000085.1:0-7142 GCA_964646945.1 uncultured Marinoscillum sp.
TATATTATAAAATTTATATATCAAAATAGCTATTAATCCTCCTGTTATCATTCCTGCTATTATATCCAAAGGGTAATGAACTCCAAGATAAATTCTACTATAGCATATAACAATACTCCACAAAAATAATAATTTAATATTTTTTATTCTGGGATAAAAGAAACTCATGATTGATGCAAGAGAAAAAGTTGTTGATGCATGAGAAGACGCAAACCCGAATAATCCTTTACATGTTCCTACTAAATGAATCATTTCATTTATACTATTATTATGGCAAGGACGAAGTCTTTCAAAAAAAGGTTTCATTATAGAACTTGTGGTAAAATCGGCTAGAATAACTGTGATTAAACATAAAATAACTTTTAAATAGATATTTTTTTTTTTTTCTTTTACCATAAAATATATAAGAAAACAATATAAAGGAATCCATATAAATTTATTACTGATCAATAACATTAAATAATCTATAATTGGACTATGCAAGTCATTAATAAGAAAGAAAATATTTCTGTCAACGGATTCTAAAAATAAAGTTAGATTGTCAATCAACTTTTTTAAATTTAAATTTGATTAATATAATTATATGATATCCAAATCTCAAATTAAGTTAATTAAATCTTTACATCTAAAGAAGAATAGGTTTGCTCATAAATTGTTTTTGGTTGAAGGTTTAAAAAGTATTATTGAATTGATAAAATCAGATTATAAAATATATAATATAATTGCTACAAAATCTGTAGTAAAAAAACAAGAAATACTTTTTTCAAAATCTAAAATAGATTACACAACTTCCAAAATATTATCAAGTATGGGCAATTTTAAAACTAATACTAGTGCTATTGCAGTTGTAGAATTAAAGGATACATCTAAAAAAATAATTAATCGCTCTAACTATTCTATTGTTTTAGATGGGATTAATGATCCAGGTAATTTAGGATCTATTATTAGAATAGCTGACTGGTATGGGATAGAAAACATAATTTGTTCAATGGAATCTGTAGATTTATATAATCCTAAAGTAATTCAATCATCAATGGGATCATTTACCAGAGTTAATGTTTATTATAGAAATTTAGAGGATTTCTTTAAGCAAAACTCTACATGTGTGTACGGTGCAGTTTTAGGAGAAAAGGATTATCATAAGGAAAAGTTTAATAAGAGAGGAATACTTTTTTTTGGAAATGAATCTAATGGAATCAGTCCTAATTTAAACAAATTCATAGATAGAAAAATTTCTATTTTTGGGAAAGGAAAAGCTGAATCATTGAATGTTGCAATATCATCAGCACTTGTTTTGGATAAAGTAAGAAATTTTATAAACTAATGTCACATAATCATTCGCATAGTAATCAATCAACTAAAAACATTAAAGTTGCATTTTTTTTGAATTTAATTTTTACAATATTTGAAATTATTGGAGGCTTTTATGTAAATAGTATAGCTATTATTTCTGATGCCATCCATGATTTAGGAGATACTATTTCATTAGGAACTTCTTGGTACCTAGATGTAAAATCTAAAAAAGATGCTAACAAAAGATTTTCTTTTGGATACAAAAGGTTTTCTTTATTAGGGGCTTTAATAAACAGTATCGTTCTTATACTTGGTTCAATTTATGTAATTATTGAGGCTATTGGTAGAATAATTTCTCCTGAACACACAAATGCTCAGGGGATGATATTTTTTGCAATTTTTGGTATTTGTGTGAATGGATATGCTGCTTGGAAATTAAGTGATGGTAAAACTATGAATGAAAAAGTGGCATCCTGGCATTTATTAGAAGATGTTTTAGGTTGGTTCTCTGTTTTAATAGTTGCTATAATTTTGATGTTCAAAGATATTCATTATTTGGATCCTGCTCTTTCATTGCTTATTACAATGTATATTTTGTGGAATGTTATCAAAAGATTAAAAGAGACTCTTTTTATATTTTTACAAGGTGTTCCTGATGAGATTAATATTGTAGAGATTAAATCTGAGATTTTAGATTTAAATTTTGTTAGCTCAATGCATCATACACATGTTTGGTCATTAGAAGGTGAAAATCATGTTTTTACTTCTCATATAAAATTAGATAATGTTTCTACATTTTCAGAATATAAAAATGTGAAGTTTGAGGTAAAAAATATTTTAAAAGCATATCATTTTCAACATTATACTATTGAACTTGAATTAAATGATGAAACTTGTGAATTGGAATTATCTAATTAAACCATTTATTAATGAATTTAAATAAAGTCATTGTATCTATCTTATTATTTGATCTATTATTAGCATGCTCAAATCCAAACTTAGAAGAAAAAATTAGAGATCGATTCGAAAAAACGGAAGGTATTTTTGCATTAGCATTTAAAGATCTTGAATCTGGAAAAGAAATTCTTATAAATGAAAGGGAAAACTTTCATGCTGCAAGTACAATGAAAACCCCTGTAATGATTGAAGTATTTAAACAGGTTCATAATGGAAAATTTAACCTTCATGATTCGATTATTGTAAAAAATGAATTTAAAAGTATAGTAGATGGTAGCGTTTTCAGGCTTTCTGACTTAGAAGATAGTGAGCAAGAACTTTATCAATATTTAGGAAAAAAAAGATCTATTTATTCTTTGGTTAATGATATGATAACTGTCAGTAGTAACTTTGCTACAAATTTAATCATTGATTTTATTGAAGTAAAGAATATAAATCCAACCATGAGAAAAATGGGAGCAATGGATATTAATGTTTTAAGAGGAGTTGAAGATATTAAAGCCTTTGAGGAAGATCTTAATAATTCTACAACGGCTTATGATTTAATGATAATTTATGAAAAGTTGGCTAATGGAGATATCATAAACCATAAGATTTCAGATAAGATGATAGAAATTTTAAAAAATCAAGAATATCAAGATATTATTCCATTTTATCTACCTAAAAACGTTGAAGTTGCTCATAAGACAGGAATGATTACTGGTGTGCATCATGATTCTGGCATTGTGTTTCTTCCTGATGGCAGAAAGTATGTAATTGTTCTTCTTTCAAAGGAATTGACTAATCTTGGAGAAGGAACTTTATTATTAGCAGAAATCTCCAAATTAATATATAATGATTTAATGAAATAGGTTTTTGTTTTTTATTTCTTCTTTCATTGAAATAATTTCTATTTTATCATTATACTCTATAGAGATTATAAACTTCTTCTTTTGAAGTATGTATTTATATATGATATCATCTGTTTTTGGTGTTGGTAATTTTGAAATCTTTTTATAATCTATCCATTTTAATTCACCTTCATCTGATTTCGGTTCATTTATTAAGTCTATTTCTTTTGAATAAACATATGATATCCAATTATAATGCGTAGGAGAAGTTTCGGTAATTAAACCATAAAATTTTGGATTATTTATTTTTATACCTGTTTCTTCAAAAGTCTCTCTTATTATACAATCATAAGGACTTTCAAAAGCTTGAATTCTTCCTCCAACTGGAACATATTTTCCTTTATTGGGTTGATTAAATCTTTTTAGTAAAAGAAATTTATTTTTATTTTTCAATACACAGAGAGTTGCAATTTTCTTTATCCCTTTAGAAATTTTCATATTATAGATATTCTAACTAAATAATTAAAAGATTTTCAGTGGTACTTTTAATGATTCAATTTTTTTGAAAGATTCAACTTCCTTAGTATAAGAAAGAATTAAATTATCATTAAGACTTTCAATTTGAGGAAATCCAGATATTCTTTTTGTTGATATTTCAGTTGGATTTATAATTTTTCCTTTTTTACCATTTTTTTCAATTTTTCTCAGAGATATTTTTCCTTTTCTATCATATACATCTATCCAGCTAACTATAACACTGCTATCATCTAACATCTCTAAATCAATTCTTCCCAATGGTTTTGAATCAACTTCATTTACTTTAATAAGTTTTCCAAAAGTTTTTCCTCCATTCATAGAATACTTTAGATTTATGGAAGGAGTTCCATTAGAGATAGTAAACCATGCAACTGCAATATTTTTTCCTTTAGAATCAATTGATGGGCCATTTACTGGGCATCCGTTAATTTTCCAATTATCATTATGAATCGAAAATGGCTTTGACCATCCATCTTTTTCGAGTTTAGAAATAGAAATATCTCTTATTTCTTCATCAGACCTATCTCTATATACAACAAATGGAATATTGTCAGAAATTGTAATGCTTGTTTGACAACAATCACAAACCTTATTATCTATTTCATATTCTTCAATTATTTCCCCATCATAATTAATTATTGCAGAACGTAAACTCATAGGTCCTGTTGTATGTATTTTGTTTATTTCTTTTTGTAAATAGTTTGTATTTCTTCCATCAAGCCAGGTTGCTATAAATCCATCTTTATAAGGTTTTATTGAAACAAAACCATGTTCAGATTTTGTGTTGTCCAAATGCAATAGTTTTTCATTAGACCATTGTTCATTTTTTATAAGGAATTTGATATCATATGAAAATGTTAAATCATAGCTTTTCTTTAAATAGTGAGCCATCATTTGACCATTTTTAGAGTTTCTTGAAATAGAAGGAAAGTCGGCCCAATTGATAAACCAATTATCACCTTCAACTATTAATTCTTTTTTTGACCATTTGTTATTCTCTAGTTCACTATAGTATAGATAATTATTTAATGAATCGGATTCAATCCATGACATATAAATGTTATTTTCATCAGCAAAAAGGAATGATTCCTCAGAATTTATTGAATTATGAAAATCTAATTTCGAAATATTTTGAATACAAGATGAGAATAGTAATAAAAATATTACTATTCTTTTAAACCCTAGATGAGGCATAATTTTTACATTTTTTGGCTAAAGATTTACCTAAATATTGATCTATAATATAATGTCCTAAATAAATAAGTGGTGTAATCATTATCGCAACCACAAATTTAAAAAAATAGTTATCTTTTCCAACAGTATATACCTCACTTATATTCCATGCTTTTTCTTCAGGAGCCAATAAATAAAACGCAACATAAATAACAAGGAAACTATCAATTAATTGAGAAATAATAGTAGATCCTGTAGCTCTTAGCCATATAAATTTTTCACCGGTAAATTTTTTAATTTTCTGAAAAATAAAAACATCTAATAACTGTGCAACAAGAAATGCTAAAACGGAACCGAAAATAATACCAGAGCTTTGAAGAAATATTAAATTGTAAGCATAATTTATATTGAATTGATTTCCGAAATTATCTATTCTATTTACCTCTAACCAAAAACCAGCTGGAGTTAATTTAGTAGAAATAAAAATTATAAGAAAAACATATAATATAAGTAAAATCGTAAAATAACTTAACTTTTTAACTCCTTCTTTACCAAAATATTCATTTATAATATCAGTTCCAATAAAAACAACAGGCCAAATAATTACTCCTACTGATAAATTAAAATTTAAGAAAAAATCTATTTCAAAAATTTTTGTACCTAATATTTCAGCTACTATAGCATTAGTGATAAAAAAACCTGAAAGAATAAAAAAAATATTGTTTATTTTTTTTTGTTCTTTTTCTGAAAACTCATTCATTAATTAGATGATTAGTCAAGATTTTTTTCAATTTCATCTAAAAATATAGAATCTATAGCTTCTTGAACTGAAGGAGAAAGATTTAAAATAGTGTCTAACTTTGCTATTTTCATCAATTTCATGACATGTTCATTAAGATTACAAATCAAAAATGAACCATTTTTTTCTGTAAAAATTCTATTTCCAACAAGTAGAGCACTAAGACCAGAAGAATCTATATATTTAACATTTTCTAGATTCACAATTAAATTTTTTGCACCTTCAACTTCAAAAGTAACTAAATCAGCCTTTAACGATGGAGAAAGAGTTGAATCTATTTTTTCTTCTTTTGGTTTTAATAAATAATAATTTTCTGTTTTATCAACTTCGTATTTCATAGGGCATTTTTAATATTATTTTCTATTTGGTTCAAAATATGTATAGTATTTCTCTTTTCAAATTTTTCTCCAATCAAATTTTCATATAGTTCAATATATCTTTCAGAAACCGAATTTATAATTTCATCATCCATTTCTGGCATTTCTTCTCCATCCTGACCTTGAAAATCTCTTTCAATAAGCCACTCTCTGAGAAATTCTTTAGATAATTGTCTTTGTTTTTCTTCTTTTTCTTGCAATTCTTCATAGCTTTCTTCGTAAAAATATCTAGATGAATCAGGAGTATGAACCTCATCAATAAGAGTGATTTTTTCATTAAATTTTGCAAATTCATACTTGGTATCTACCAAAAGTAAACCTCTAGATTTGGCATATTTAGTTCCTTTATCGAAAAGAGCATATGTATATTCTTCAAGTTTATTGTAGTCTTCCTGACTGACTAGGTCTGAACCTATAATTTCCTCTTTTGATATATCTTCATCATGTCCTATTTGAGCTTTGGTTGTTGGAGTTATGATAGGGGAAGGAAATTTATCATGTTCTCTCATACCATTTGGAAGTTTTATTCCACATAACTCTCTTTTTCCTAATTTATATTCTCTCCATGCATGACCTGTAAGGTAACCTCTTATTACCATTTCAACTTCAAATGGAATACATTTTTTTCCAATAGTTACATTTGGATCGGGAACTGATTCAACCCAATTTGGAACAATATCTTTAGTAAGATTAAGAAATTTTTCAGCAATTTGATTTAAAATTTGACCCTTAAATGGGATAGGTTTAGGTAGAATAACATCAAAACAACTTATTCTATCAGTTACTACCATAACAATTTTGTTCTCAAAATGGTATACGTCTCTAACTTTTCCTTCATATTTTGAAATCTGATTTTCAAAATAATAATCTGTTGATTTAATACCTTTATTCATTATTATGTTTATCACTTAATTTACCAATCAGGTTTTGACTTATCAACTTTTTTTGAAGTTTTTCTTTTTAATTGTTGTAAATATTGAACTTCATTATTTTTTAATGCTTCTAAGATCATTTCTGCTTTTTCTTTAGATAAATTAATTTCTTTTAATTTTTCTTCAATAGATTTTTCTACTTCATTTTTATTTTTTTCCTTCTTTTTATTTTGCTGTTCTTTATTTTGCTGTTCTTTATTCTGTTGTTCTTTATTCTGTTGTTCTTTATTCTGTTGTTCTTTTA
>CAZYIL010000086.1:0-7137 GCA_964646945.1 uncultured Marinoscillum sp.
ACCTGCCATATCATACAATCCATAACCGTTGCTAGGATAAGATTTTACTGGAGCAGTAAAGTAATATCCATCTTTTTCAGAGTTGATATAAGGAAAAGTACCTTCCCAAGAATTTAAATCTTTTGAAGAGATAAGTTCATTTCCCCATGTAAAAATTTTATTTCTTTCTCCTCCCCTTGCAGCAAATTCCCATTCAGCTTCAGTAGGTAATCGTCTACCCTTCCATTTACAATACTCAATAGCATCAAAATAGGAAACATGGACAACTGGATGATTCATAATTTGATCTATAGATGAACCTTCACCTAAAGGGTTTTTCCAATTTGCACCTTTTTTCCATTCCCACCAATTTGAAGGATCTGATAAAGATATTTCAGTACTTGACGGTTTAAAAACAAGTGAAGATGCAATAAAAATGCTATCGTGAGGTTTTATGGTTCCTGGCGGAAGTTGATTTTTAATTTCTTCCCATTTAGGGGGAATTTCGGCTATAGTAACATAGCCAGTTTTATTAACAAATTCTGAAAATTGAGCATTATTAACTTCATTTTCTTCAATCCAAAATCCATCTAATTTTACTTTGTGTTTTGGAAATTCATCATTTCTAGATTCTATGTTATCACCTCCCATTAAGAACTCCCCTCCTGGTATCCAAATCATACCAGAATAATCTTTATGATTCGAACAAGAAGCTACAAGAATAATTATAATAACTATTTCAAAATATTTTATTTTATTTCTACTCATTTAATTCTATGAGATTATTATAAGGATATCTTAAAATTCTTCTAGTCATTACATATTTATCCAAGTGATAACTATCATAATCTTTGTTTTGAGGATTTACTGAATTAATTCTAACATTTTTGGAAGATTGAATAAATTTTTCGTTGCCTAACCATAAAGCTACATGATCAATTTTTGTTTTACCTTTTTTATCATAACCAAAAAACAATAAATCTCCTTTTTCCAAATTTTCCCAATTTCTTAGTGAATCAACGGTATAACCAATATTTATTTGTTGAGAAGCATCTCTTGGTATTACTAAACCATTCATAAAATATAAAGTTTTAGTTAAACCACTACAATCAAAACCCTTAGAAGATGTTCCTCCCCATAAATAAGGAATTCCTAATAATTTTTTAGCATTCATAATAAGTTTTTCAGTGTCATTCTTTTCTAAAGAAATAAATGAAGAATATTTCATAGATTCTGACTTTTTAACCCATGCGATTCTACCATCAGGGTACATTACTTCATAATAATTCGAGTTTTCATCTATCAATTTTAATACACTACCCATAACTAAATCTGAAATAACACTGTTTTGTATAGAAGATTTATAAGAAAAACCAAAGACATCTTTATAAATGATACTTTCTGCTTCAAAATAATTATCAAATTCATTTTTATCCATTATTTTAAAACCACCATGATCTATCCAAGAAATATAACCTTCTGGGGTTTGTACTAAATACCATTCACCCTTTTTCTTCAGAACTTTAAGTTTGGTTCCCAAAACAGCTTGTGAAACCATCTCGGAAGAATGATTAGGTAGTTTTCTTAAATTTGATACTGCATTATTTACAACACCATAATTTTTAATAGACAAATCAGGTAAAACATCTATGCTATCTCTTACATAAATATTATTGGAATTAATTAATTCCAATAATTCCAATTTTGCTTCAGGTAAATTAGTTTCACCAAAAATGGTATTATCAAAAGAAGAAAAATTTACTTCCCACAACGAAATTCTGCTATCTGGAGCATACTTACTTTCTATTTCTGCAATAAATTTCAATATTAAATCTTCACTCTTTTTCTCACAAGAACAAAAGATAAAAATAAACAAAAAGAAGAATTTAGTTATTTTCATAATACTATTTTAGATCTTCAAATTTATCAAAAATATCTATCATATAGGGCAATGAACCACTTGCATGGTCTTTTCCCTGCAATGTATTAAGACTCAAGATTGAGCTAGAAGTTCCTAATTGAATAAGATTATTATAAGTTGAAACAGAGTTTTTGTAAGGAACTGCTATATCATCTGTTCCATGATAAAGAAACATTTTTGATTTTGGAATCCAATTATCTAAACTATTTTCTTCAAAAGCATTTAATAGTTTAGAAAATTTGGAGTTTGTGTGTACATTATTAATAAATTCTTCAGTTAAAAGACTATCTATATTATAAGTTAATACCTGATTAATCTCACCACCTGAATAGGAACCATCAAAATAATTGGGAATTATTGACGCATAAGGTTCTCTGAAAATATCTGATAAATTTAAATCCCAAGAATAAGTCTTTTTATAAGATAAAGAAACATAAGCTAAATAATATGGATGCGGATAGGTTTCTAAATCAAGGAAATAATCTAGCATCCCAACTATATCATAACCACCAGCAGCAGGAGCAGAAGCAACTAAATTCAGTCCTTTAGGCTTTTTTTCTTCTATATTTTTATGAGCAGCCATTGTAGCAAATCCCCCTTCCGAATAACCAGCTAAAAACACATTACCATTAAAATTATAATTTTTTATTCTAGCAAGTTCTTTTACTGCTTTTAACATATCTACAATTGTATTTCCAATTATATCAGATCTATAATAAGGATGGAGTATATGTTTGGATGAACCAAAACCCAAATAATCCGGCATCAAAAAAATATAACCAAGGCTAGCTGCATTAGAAAAAAAACTATAAGTAAGTAAATTATCTGTGGGTGCATCTAAATGTTTAGATTCTGTTCCATGGTGAAAACTTAACATAGGGACTGGATTATCAGTATCGGGAAATGAAACTAAACCAGAAGCTATAATCTCTTCACCCAAATATGTAGTTTTATAACTAATGTTATATAGAGATATTCCATATTTAGCTTTTTTAGTAACATCAGAAAATTCAGAATTTGAAACTGATTGTAGTACGTTTTCATAATCTTGAGAAAATAATTTTAAATAAGAATGTAAATAATTAACAGGTATTGTATCTTCTTCACAACTTGAAATAAATAGAGAAAAAAGTAAGATAAGAAAGATATTATATAAATTTTTCATTTAAATTATTATCTCATTATTATTTATAAGCAAATATAATTTGCTTAATATTGAACAATGCAAGAATATGGAATTTTATCTCTTTTACCGCCAATAATTGCTATATTCTTAGCAATTAGAACTAAACAAGTTTTTGTTTCCCTTCTCACAGGAATCTTTACTGGATGGTTGATTATTGGTGAATGGAATATTTTTAAAGGAATTATTTTTACTATTGACGGCATTGTAAATGTATTTCAAGACCCAGGTAATACAAGAGTTGTAATCTTTACATTTCTAGTTGGGACTCTGATAACATTTATTCAAGTTTCAGGTGGTGTTGCTGGATTCATTAATAGTGTAAAAAATTACTTTAAAAGTGATAAAGATGAAATTAATAGAAGTAGAAAAAAAGCTCAATTATTTTCTGCTTTTACTGGAATATTAATTTTTGTGGAGTCAAACATATCAGCCCTTACTGTAGGCACTATTTTTAGACCAATTTTTGATAGGTTAAAAATTTCAAGAGAAAAATTAGCATATATTGCTGATTCCACTTCTGCGCCATCTAAACTATTAATTCCTTTTAATGGATGGGGAGCTTTTATTATGGGTCTACTTCTAACTCAAGGCATTGAAAATCCTTTTACAGGACTGATTTATGCTATGCCATATAATTTTTATCCTATTCTAGTCATAATAGTTCTATTCTTTTTTATACTCACAGGAAAAGATTTTGGACCTATGAAATCTGCTGAATTGAGAACAAGAAATGGAAAAATGTTTGATGATGGATCAACTCCAATGGTATCTGAGGAAATCACAATAATAAAAACAAAAAAAGGTGTTAAAGAAGACTCGTTAAACATGTTTATACCTCTCGGATCCATGATTTTAATTATGCCCATAATGTTATTTTATACCGGATATAGTGAAGAGTTAGATAATAAAACATTTTTTGGAATTATTGGAAATGCTTCAGGATCTAAATCGGTATTATACTCCATTTTATTAGCTATTATTATTTCATCATTCTATTTCTTAATAAAAAAAATAATGACAATTAGAGAAATTTTTGATAATACAATAAAAGGAATGTCTGGAATGATTTCATTAGCCCTTTTAATTTTATTGGCTTTCGCTATAGGAAATTTATGTAATGAATTAGGTACTGGTCTCTATGTCTCTGAAGCTTTAAAAGATGTCCTTTCCCCAAAACTTGTTCCAGTTTTATTATTCTTAACAAGCTGTTTTATATCCTTCTCTACAGGAACATCGTGGGGTACATTTGCAATTATGATAGCAATTGCTGTACCCATATCAAATCAAATGGGAATAGATACTTCAGTAGCAATAGCAGCAGCACTTGGCGGGGGGCTTTTTGGTGATCATTGTTCTCCAATATCAGATACATCTGTCATTTCCTCTATGGCTTCAGCTAGTGATCATATCGATCATGTAAAGACTCAGCTTCCATATGCTCTTATTTCTGGTCTAATAACAGCTTTTCTATATTTAATAATTGGATTGAACTATTTCTAAATATATCTATTTATTAAATTTTCAAATAACTCTTGTCTACCAGAAATTAGCTTTGGTTCTTTCAATTTAGAGGCAAGAAAATGCAATCCTTCTAGAGTAATCTTCCCATCTTCAAAATCTTTTCCTTTTCCAAAATCAAAAGAAGCGTACCTTTCTTTGAGTAATTTAGAATATTCAGAATCATTTAAAATTTTTTCCGTAATCAATAATCCACGAGCAAAAAGATCTATAGATCCAATATGAGAATGAAACAAATCATTTAAATCTGTGGAATTTCTTCTTGTTTTAGCATCAAAATTGATACCTCCACCCTGAAATCCACCAGAATTTATAATTACTAAAAGAGATTCAACAATTTCATATATGTTATTTGGGAATTGGTCTGTATCCCAACCATTTTGATAATCTCCCCTATTTGCATCCATGCTTCCAAGCATATTATGATTTGCAGCCACCTGAAGTTCATGTTGAAAAGTATGATTTGCTAGGGTTGCATGATTAACTTCAATATTTAGTTTAAAGTCTTTGTCAAGATCATAATGTTCTAAAAAACCAATAACGGTGGCCGCATCAAAGTCATATTGATGTTTAGTAGGTTCCATAGGTTTAGGTTCAATAAAAAAACATCCCTCAAAACCTTGTGATCTCGCATAATCTTTTGAAAGGTGAAGAAATTTAGCAAGATGATCAATTTCTCTTTTCATGTCCGTATTTAAAAGTGACATGTATCCTTCCCTTCCACCCCAAAAAACATAATTTTTGCCCCCAAGCTCAATGGTAATATCAAGTGCATTTTTTACTTGAGCCGCTGCCATAGATAATGTATCAAATTCTGGATTTGTAGCAGCTCCATTCATATATATCGGATTAGAAAAAAGATTAGCTGTACCCCATAGAATACCAATATCAGAAACTTTTAACTTTTCTTTAGCATAACTAGTAATCATATTCAATCTTTTTTCTGATTCAGATAAAGAAGATCCTTCTTCTATTAAATCGAAGTCATGAAAACAAAAATGTTTCAATCCTAACTTGGAAATAAATTCAAATGCTGCATCCATCTTATCACATGCGTTTTGAAATGGATCTAACGATGAAGACCACGGAAACGTCTTAGTGCCTACCCCAAATGGATCATTTCCTGTGTTTACAAATGAATGCCAATATGCAACAGCAAAATTAAAATGTTCTTTCATCGGTTTTCCAAGAACAATTTTATCTTCTTCATAAAATTTGTATGAAAAAGGATTGTCAGATTCTTTACCTTCAAATTCTACCTTCTTTACATCTTTGAAATATTCTTTTTGACCTATTAGTACAGACATAATATTTTAATAAAAATTAGATAAGAATTTTTTCCACTCACTATAATATTTAAAGTATTTTTTTTGTAAACTCTTATTTGGTTTTAATTTAGTAATTAATTTTAAATTATTAAAAGCTTCTTTCTCATTAGAATAATATCCTATCCCTAAAGCAGCTGCTCGAGCAGCACCCTGTGAACCGTTGGTGTCATAAATTTCTAAATCTATTCCAGAAGTATTCACAAAAGCCTCCCTAAATAACATACTTAAAAATAAATTTGAATTTCCTACTCTAATAGTTTTTACTTCAACACCTAAATCTTTAAGTATTTCTATTCCATAACACATAGAAAAAGCTATTCCCTCTTGAACGGATCTAATCAAATGTGTCTCATTATGAATGTTAAAGTTTAGATTAATAAAATGAGAACCAAGATCTTTATTATTAAATAACCGTTCAGAACCATTACCAAAAGGATAAAATTTTACATTTTCTGACCCTATTGAAGTATTAATTGCTGATAAATTTAAATCATTATAATTGCTTTCTTTAAGTAATTTCCTTAACCATGAATAGGCAATTCCACAACCATTAATACAAAGAAGAAGACCATTTCTTTTTTTGCTACTTAAGTTATTACAATGTAAAAAAGTGTTTATTCTATTATTGATATCATAAATATTTTTATCGGTAACAGAATATATTACTGCCGAAGTTCCTGCTGTAGCAGCTATTTCACCAGGATTTAGTGCATTCAGAGAAAAAGCATTATTAGGTTGATCCCCCGCTCTATAAGTTAATTTAACATCTTTTCTAAAACCAAATAAATCTGATATTCTATCTAAAATAACACCATGATTTCCAAAGGAAGAAATTACTTTAGGTATCAGATTTTCATCTATACCATAATATTTTATTAAATCTTTTGATATTTTTCCTTTATCAAAATCCCACAAAATTGCCTCAGATAAGCCACTTTCTGTAGTATTCATTTTTCCAGTAAACCGATAAGCAATGTAGTCGCCTGGTAACATAATTTTATGTATTGAATTATAAATTTTTGGTTCATTAACTTTTACCCATTTTAATTTAGAAGCTGTAAAATTTCCGGGTGAATTGAGTAAATGATTAGAAATAATATTCGAATCAAAATCATCATGTGTTTTCTTGCCAATATCAACGGCTCTAGAATCACACCAAATAATTGATGGCCTTACAGGTTTACCATTAATATCTAAGGCTACCA
>CAZYIL010000087.1:0-7115 GCA_964646945.1 uncultured Marinoscillum sp.
ATAAGGATCAAATTTTTGAATGGTTACTTTATACCCTGCAGATTTTAATAAAACTCCAATAGAAGCTGAAATTATACCTTTGCCTAAGGAAGAAGTAACGCCACCCGTTACAAAAATAAACTTTCTATTTTTCATAATTAAATAATTACTTGTAACGGAATACAAAGCTAAAAGATTTGCTTATAATATTATGATATTTTTTTTTTTTATTATATGAATTAATGGAAAAATATAAATTTGCTTTTGAGTATTTGAATAATGAATTTAAAAAATAAAATTATTTTAGATAATAATCTTGCGAAGATTATTAAACTTATTAATTCTTATAATAAAAAGAAAAATCTTGAAATCTATTTAATAGGAGGTTATGTAAGAGATATTTTATTAAAAAAATTGTCAAAAGATATTGATTTTTTAACTATAGGCAGTCCATATAAATTAGTTGAGTTTTTATCTAATAATATTAATAATTCTAGTTTTACAATTTATAAAAATTATGGAACAGCACTTCTTAGAATTAAAGAATGTAATTTTGAATTTGTTGGATCTAGAAAAGAATCATATATAAAAAAAAGTAGAAATCCCTTAGTTAGTAAAGGATCATTTATAGATGATATTAGAAGAAGAGATTTTACAATAAATTCTATGGCTATTTCTTTAAATGAAAATGATTTCGGATTCTTAATTGATACTTTTAATGGTAAAGAAGATTTAAAAAATAAGATAATTAAAACATGTTTAGAACCTTCTATAACATTTAAAGATGATCCTCTGAGAATCTTACGAGCTATTAGATTTGCATCTCAACTTAATTTTGATATTGAGAGTATTACTTTTGAAAGTATAATAAAAAATTATAAAAGAATTGAAATTTTGTCTTTTAATAGAATTACTGATGAGTTGAATAAAATCATTATGACCGATAAACCATCATATGGTTTTAAACTACTACATATATCTGGAGTGTTAAAATTAATTTTTCCTGAAATGGATAATTTGTCTGGAAAAGAAAAGATAAATAGCCATACTCATAAAGATAACTTTTATCATACTATTGAAGTTTTAGATAACGTTTCAAAAGTATCAAAATCTCTTTGGTTAAGATGGGCAGCAATTTTACATGATATTGCAAAACCTATAACTAAAAGATATAATAAAAAAAGTGGTTGGACATTTCATGGGCATGAAGATTTAGGTTCAAAAATGGTGCCTAAAATATTTAAGAAATTAAAACTACCATTGAATCAGAATATGAAATTTGTAAAGAAACTAGTAAAATTACATTTAAGACCTATAGCATTAGTTAGAGAAGACATAACTGATTCGGCTATTAGAAGACTTTTGTATGAAGCTGGAAATGACATAAATGAATTAATGATTTTATGCAGAGCTGATATTACTTCTAAAAATGATCAAAAGGTTAAGAAATATCTGAACAATTTTAATTTGGTTGAGAAAAAAATGATCTTAGTAGAAAAGAATGATAAAATAAAAAACTTTCAACCACCAATAAGAGGTGATGAAATAATTAATACATTTGCAATTAATCCATCCAAAATAGTTGGAGATATTAAGGATGAAATAAAAGAAAGTATTTTAGATGGAAAAATAAAAAATGACAAGAAAGAAGCTTACGCTTTAATGTTAAAATTAGGTAAGAAAAAGGGACTTACTTTAAAAAAAACTAAATGAAAAATATAATATTATTTATGATTTTTATATTTTCAAATTTTATTTCTTTCTCTCAGGAAAACGAATTTGAAGTTCAAAAACAAATCTATGAACAAGCAAAGATTTATAATGATCCTGGCGTAGCTATTAATTCTTTATACAAAATGATATCGCTTCAACCAAATAATATTGATTTATTAGATTCGCTTCTAAGAGAATATTTAGGTGTGTCTAGATGGCCTTCTGTGTATATGGTTTCAAGAGATCTTTTATCTAAATCTCCAAATAATTTATTTGCATTAGAAGTTTCATGCATGGCTTTACAGAATTTAGGATTAAAGCAACAAGCTTTAAATGAATATGAAACCCTATACCTTAAAACAGATAGAATAGATGTGTTATATACAATTGCTTTTTTACAATATGAATTAAAAAATTATAATGAAAGCATGAATAATTTAAATATTTTGTTAGAAAATAAATTAGCTGATTCAATAAAAGTAAATGTCACAAAAGGGAATAATTCAACTCAAGAAATAGAAATGAAATCCCAACTATTTTATTTAAAAGGAATAATTTTTGAAGAAAAAAATGATAAAGGAAATGCTATAATTCAGTTTAAGAATGCATTAAAATTATCTCCTAACTTTGAAAATGCTCTAAATAAATTAAATGAATAAAAATTAAATACTCTTAATATTTATTTCTTCAACCATTCCATTTTTACACATTAATATTTTTTTAGAGAATTTTTTTATTAATTCATAATTATGCGTTGCCATTAAAACAGTTGTTCCATTTTTGTTAATGTCTAAAAATAATTTAAATATATTTTCAGAAACTTTTGGGTCTAAATTTCCTGTAGGTTCGTCTGCAATTAAAATGATTGGGTCATTAATTAAAGCTCTTGCAATTACTGCTCTTTGTTGTTCCCCTCCTGATAATTGATATGGATATCTGTTTGCTTTTTCTTCAAGTCCAACTTTTGATAATAAATCTAATACTTTACCATTCATTTTTTCTTTTTTCCATCCTGTTGCTTTCATGACAAAAATTAAATTTTCTGCTATACTTCTATCTTGAAACAATTGAAAATCTTGAAATATGATTCCAATTTTTCTTCTTAAATATGGTAATACAGATCTTTTAATATTTTTTATTTCATAACTAGCAATATTAATTCTACCCATTCTTAGTTCTAAATCTCCATACATTGTTTTAAGTAAAGATGATTTACCGCTCCCAGTTTTACCAATTAAATAAATAAATTCACCTTTTTTTATTTTAAAAGATACATTATTTAAAATGGTATTATAACGATGAAAAATGCTAGCTTCGTTAATATCAATTACATACTCTGAATTATTTTCCATTTTTATTTTTTAATTTATGTAATTTTCCATATTCGAGATTTTTAACTAATGAGATTATTTCATTTTTATCTTCTAAAATCTCATACTTTCTAAATTTATATACAGGTCTATCTGCCCTGAAATAATCTACCAAAATCATTTTTTCATCTCTAATTTGAATATAATCTGGTATTTTGACTTTTCCTTTAATTTTAATTACCCACATGATATTAGAAAAAAGGCAAACCAGTTATCGCACCGCTACAACCACCTACCCTTGCTTCTTTCCAGACCTGGGGGATTAAGTGGGAGCTGGTCGTACCAGTTTGCCAATCAAAATTAATAAATTCAATATCTCTATGCATTTTTTTTTAATAAATTTATACATATTTATATATTAATCTCATGTTAAGATACTTTTCAAGAAATAAATTATTCTTTCTTTTCTGCTTGCATATGATATTAATTATTTCTATTCCAGTTTTTTCTCAAAAAAAAATAAATTTAGGGCTAAAGGGCGGAATTTCTCAATCTAATATTAATCTTCAAAATAATTTTTTTCCAACTATAATAGAAACTTCATCGTTAAATTCTTATAATTTTTCTATAGTATCTGAATTTATAAATGAAAAAAATATTGGAATAAGAATTGAATTAAACATGATTCAAAAAGGTTATTTCCAGAATTTATATTCTGTGGGCAGTAATCCTATTGAGGTTAAATTATTTTCAAAATTGAATTATATTAATTTTCCATTTTTATTACAATATTATTTTTTAGAAAAAAAAACGAAATATTTATGTCAATTTGGGTCCATATTTAGAATATCTTATTAAACTTAATAATCAAGAAATTCCTTCGGATATAAATTCCTCAGATGTTTATTTTTTTTCTAAAAATAGAGATAAAAAATTAGGATATGGTTTGAAAATGTCTTTAGGTTTTTCAAACTTAATAAAAAATAACAGCATTCAATTTGCTATTTCTTATATGTACAATTTTAGTAATATTTTAAATTTCAATCTTAAATCAGAATCAACTCCTGATGTTTCTAATATTAATTCTTTATCCTTATCTGTATTTTATCTATTCCAAATAAATTAAAAATCATTATTTTTGGTTAATGAGAATTAGAGCATTAAAGTACTTTTTGATATTATCATTTCCATTTCTTTCATATTTATCTTTTACTATGACAGGATTTGTTACATATGCTCCTTTTATTGAAGCGTACATATTTGTTCCATTGATTGAGCTTTTTTTGGCTCCAAGTGAAAAGAATTTATCTGATGCGCAAGAGGAAATGATTAAAGATGATTGGATTTATGATTTATTACTTTATTTATGCCTTCCTATTTTATATTTTCTTCTTTGGACTTTCTTAGAATCAATGTTACAACCTAATCTAACTGTTTTTGATAAAGTTGGAAGAATAATATCTATGGGACTCTTGTGTGGTTCTTTTGGTATAAACATTGGTCATGAATTAGGTCATAGGAATAAAATTTATGAACAATTTTTTGCAAAACTTTTTTTACTTACTTCTTTGTACATGCATTTTTTTATAGAACATAACAGAGGGCACCATAAAAAGGTTTCTACCAATGAAGATCCTTCTTCAGCAAGGTACGGTGAAAATATTTTCTTTTTTTGGTTTAGATCAATAACTACTGGTTATATTTCATCATGGAATCTAGAGTTTAATAGATTGAGAAGATCTAATAAAAGCATTTTTTCTTTTACTAATCAAATGCTTCAATTTCAGTTTATTCAAACAGGTTTTGTTATTTTAATTTTTTATTTATTTGGATTAGAAGTTTTAATTTATTTTTTAATTTCTGCTTTTATTGGTGTTTTAACTTTAGAGACTGTCAATTATATTGAACATTATGGATTGGAGAGAAAAAGAAAAGAGAATGGTAATTATGAAAGGATAAAACCATATCACTCTTGGAATTCCAATCATCCGATTGGAAGAATCATGCTTTTTGAACTTTCTAGACATTCTGATCATCATTATAATTCTTCACGAAAATATCAGGTTCTAAAACATCATAATCATACACCTCAAATGCCTACAGGTTATCCTGGAATGATGATTTTAGCAATATTACCACCGTTATGGTTTTTTATAATGAATAGAAGAATTAAAAATCTTTATTTGAAAAATTAATTGTCTAAATTTTGATTTTCTTTTTTACTATTATAATTTAGGAATATGAAATTTTTATATAGCTCTTGGTGGTATTTAAATATTATTATATAATGTAGATAGCATAAGAGTTATTTTTTTAAAAACCCAAGCTATTTGCTTGGGTTTTTTATTTATATACAATGAAAAAAATTACAATCAAATCAAACTATAAAAAGATTATTTCTGATACTCTTACACCGGTAAGTATCTTTCTAAAAGTTAGAGATGTTTATAATAAGGTTTTCTTATTAGAAAGCTCCGATTATAAGGGTAGAGATAATAGTTATTCATATATATGTTTTGATTCGGTTTCAAATATTTCGATTGATGAAAATAAAGTTTTAATTGATTTCTTTAATAGAAATGAACAATATGAAATAAACAATAAACGTGATGCTAAATATTATTTAAATAATTATGTAGAAAGATTCGATTCAAATGATAATAAATTTAGTTTTCCAACTAATGGACTTTTTGGTTTTATTTCATTTAACTCAATAAAATATTTTGATAAAATTTCGTTATCGAGTCCAAAAGAAATTAAAATCCCTGATATTGTTTATCATGTATTTAAATATGTTATTATAATAAATCATTATAAAAATGAACTTTTCATATTTGAGCACTTATATGGTAACGACAAAAATTCAAATATTAAAAAAATAAAAAATTTAATAACTACCAGACCAATTAACCCTTTTTCTTTTAGATTAAATGGTCCTGAGAATATTTCATTATCTGATGATGAATTTCAAAAATTAGTAAAAATGGGGATTAAACATTGTAAACTAGGGGATGTTTTTCAAATTGTTTTATCCAAAAGATTTTATCAAAATTTTAAAGGTGATGAATTTCAAGTTTATAGAGCACTAAGATCTATAAATCCATCTCCATATCTATTTTATTTTGATTATGGTAGTTTTAAAATTTTTGGAAGTTCTCCTGAAGCTCAACTTGTAATTAAAGATAATTCAGCATCGATCTTTCCAATCGCTGGTACATTTAGAAGAACTGGGGATGATGAGAAAGATAAAATGTTAGCAGATAATTTACTGGATGATATCAAAGAAAATTCAGAGCATGTAATGTTAGTGGATTTAGCAAGAAATGATTTAAGCAAAGTTTCAAATCAAGTTATAGTTGAAAAATTTAAGGAGATTCAATATTATTCCCATGTAATTCATTTAGTTTCAAAAGTATCGGGTAGAGTTTCGAAAAATAAAAATATTGATTTAATTTCTAGTACTTTTCCAGCTGGCACCTTATCCGGAGCTCCAAAATACACGGCTATTGAATTGATTGATAATTATGAAAGTGTGAGTAGAGAATTTTATGGTGGAGCTATTGGATATATGGGATTCAATGGAGATTTTAATCATGCAATTGTAATCAGATCATTTCTTAGCAAAAACAGGAAACTATATTATCAAGCAGGGGCTGGGGTTGTCGCAAAATCCAATGAAAAAAAAGAAAACGATGAAGTTTATAATAAAGTCGAGGCATTAAGAAATGCAATAAAACTTGCTCAAAAATTATGAAAGTTCTTGTTTTAGATAATTATGACAGCTTTACTTACAATATAGTACATATACTAAAGAATATTGATGGTATAGAAGTAGATATTATAAGAAATGATGAAATCCTTTTGGAAGATGTTAACATATATGACAAAATAATATTATCTCCAGGACCATCTCTTCCAAAAGATGCTGGTCATATGAACTCTTTGGTATCAAATTATTATAAATCAAAGCCAATACTTGGAATATGCTTAGGACATCAGGCAATAGCAGAAAATTTTGGTGCAAGTTTATTTAATCTTAAAGAGCCTTATCATGGTATTCAAACCAATATTTTTGTTAATGATGATTACTTGTTTTCGGAATAGATTATAAAA
>CAZYIL010000088.1:0-6971 GCA_964646945.1 uncultured Marinoscillum sp.
ACAAATAATTATCAACAAGCAGATACAGGATCTAAAATGATACATATTGGTAAAAATTCTAAGTCAAAAATAATTTCTAAAGGTATTTCAGCAGGATTTTCCCAAAACAGTTATAGGGGACAAGTTAAAATAATGAAAAGAGCAAAAAGTTCTAGAAATTTTTCGCAATGTGATTCTCTTCTTTTAGGTAACAAATGCGGAGCTCATACGTTTCCATATATTGAAGTTGAAAATAAATCTTCATTAGTTGAACATGAGGCAACTACATCAAAAATTGGTGAAGATCAAATATTTTATTGTTTGCAAAGAGGTATAGATGAAGAAAATGCAATTGCACTTATTGTAAACGGTTATGCTAAAGAAGTACTAAAACAACTTCCTATGGAGTTTTCTGTAGAAGCTCAAAAACTTCTATCATTGACACTGGAAGGAAGTGTAGGATAAATTATAATGAAATGTTAACAATTAAAAATTTAAAAGTTTCTGTAGAAAATAAGCTTATTTTAAAAGACTTAAATCTTAAAATAAATCCTGGAGAAATTCATGCAATAATGGGACCAAATGGTTCTGGAAAAAGTACTTTAGCCTCAGTTATTGCTGGAAGTGAGGACTATAAAATTGAAAATGGATCAATTAGTTTTTATGGAAAAAAAATTAATAAATTCACACCCGATGAAAGAGCGATTATGGGAATATTTTTGGCATTTCAGTATCCGGTAGAAATACCAGGTGTTTCTACGACAAATTTTATAAAAACTGCCCTAAATAGAATAAGGAAATTTAAGAATAAAAAACCTTTAGATGCTGTAAGCTTTTTAAAAATTATGAAAGAAAAAATGGATTTAGTTAAAATAAGTCAAGACCTACTAAGTCGTTCTATTAATGAAGGGTTTTCAGGAGGAGAAAAAAAAAGAAATGAAATATTTCAAATGGCAATGCTTGAACCAAAGCTATCAATTTTAGATGAAACTGATTCAGGACTAGATATAGATGCCTTAAAAATAGTATCAAATGGAGTTAATAAATTAAGGAAAAAAGATAATTCAACCATAGTTGTAACTCATTATCAAAGGTTGTTAAATTATATTATTCCAGATTTTGTCCATGTACTGATTGATGGGAAAATTGTAAAATCAGGTAATAAAAAACTAGCCCATAAACTAGAAGAAAAAGGTTATGATTGGCTTAATAATTAAAAATACACAAAGTATTAAAAAAAACGATGAATTCAGATCAAATTTTAAATGATTATTTATCTGTAAAAAAATTTATAAAGAAAGAAACTAATTCCTTTTTAAGAAAAAGCAGAAACAATAATTTTAAAAAATTAAGAGAAATAAAATTTAATCTAAAAGAAGAATATAAATACACTCCTTTTAAAAAAAATCTCCAAAATAATTATGAGATAAATTTTGAAAAAGATTCAAAAGAAAAATCAAGTATTTTCAAACAGATTCTTCCTTATGTTATAAATAATAATCAAGTGTTTCAAATCATTACAGTTGATGGTAAAATAATAAATAAATTTTCCAATATACCATCATATATTTCATTCAAAAACTTTAAAGATTTAGAAAAAAATGAAAGAGCACTTTTGAATCAATATTTTGGTGAAAATGATGATTCAGACACAGATATGTTCTCAGCAATCAATGGTATTTTGTGGTCAGAAGGGTTATTTATCCATATAAAAAAAGAGCAAGAAATAGCAAAGCCTTTGATAATAAATAATTTTTTTACGTCAGAAAATAATATATGTAATTCTCAAATAAGAAAATTTATTCTAATGGAAAAAAATTCAAAACTTTCTGTCTATGAATCTGAAACTTCATTAGTATCTAATAACTTTAATAGCAGTGTTTCAGAAATAATTTTGGAGGATTCTTCAGAAATAGATTATTTCAAAATACAAAATGATTTAAATAATTCTACCTCATATAATAGCGTAAATATAAAACAGAAAAAAAATAGTATTTCCAATATATTTACTTTTTCATTTTCTGGTCAAATGATCAGAAACAATTTAAACATAAGTTTATCTGAAAAAAATTGTTACTGCAATATGTATGGAGTATATGCTTTAAACGGAAAATCTCATCTAGATAACCATACTTCTGTTGACCATATGAAAAAAAATTCTATTAGCAATGAACATTATAAAGGTATAATGGATGGAAATTCTAATGGTGTTTTTAATGGAAAAATATTTGTAAGAAAAGAAGCTCAAAAAACCAATGCTTTTCAATCAAATAACAATATTCTTTTATCGGACAAGGCTAAAATTAACACAAAACCACAGTTGGAAATTTGGGCAGATGATGTTAAATGCTCTCACGGTTGTACTACTGGTCAATTAGATAAAAATGCTATTTTTTATTTGCAATCTAGAGGTATAAAAAGAAAAAAAGCTATATCTATTTTAATAAAAGCATTTTTTGGTGAAATCACTGAAAAAATAGATAATGAAATTATAAAAAATGAGATATATAAAATTTTATCATCAAAAATCGAATCTTACCTAAATGACTAAAACTATTAATTCTACTGAAATAAGAAGTCAATTTCCTATTTTAAAAAAAAAAATAAACAAACATCAGCTTGTTTATTTTGATAATGCAGCAACTACACAAAAACCAATACAAGTTATTGATGCAATAAATCAATACTACAAAGAGTATAATGCAAATATTCATAGAGGTATACATACGTTAGCAGATAAAGCAACCAACGAATTTGAAAAGACAAGGAAAAACATAAAAAAATTCATTAACGCTAGATCAGAAAAAGAAATAATATTTACCAGGGGCACCACCGAAGGAATTAATTTAATTTCTTCATGTTATGGGAAAGAGTTTCTTAATAAGGGAGATGAAGTTATGATAAGTGAGATGGAACATCATTCTAATATTGTTCCATGGCAAATGCTTTGTGAGGAAAAAGAACTTGTCTTAAAAATTATTGAAGTATCAGATTTTGGAGAAATTAATGTAGAAAATTTTAAAAATCAAATATCCGAGAAAACTAAATTTGTTTCAATTGTACATGTATCAAACACTTTAGGTACAATTAATCCTATTAAAGAAATTATAAAAATCTGTAAGGATAACAATATTACTTGTTTAGTAGACGGTGCTCAATCATCACCACATTTAAATATTGATGTTCAAGAAATGGATTGCGATTTCTTTGTTTTCTCTGCTCATAAAATGTATGGACCAACAGGTGTTGGGATTGTTTATGGTAAAGAAAATATTTTAGAAAGAACTCCTCCATATATGGGAGGAGGAGAAATGATAAAAGATGTAAATTTTAAAAATACTACATATAATGATCTGCCTTATAAATTTGAAGCAGGAACACCAAATATTGGAGATGTCATAGGTTTTAATCAGGCTTTAAAATTTATAGAAAATTTAGGAAGGGACAAAATTGAAAGTTATGAAAATACATTGAAAAATTATGCCTTTGAGAAGCTAAATAAAATTGATAAAATTAATATTATAGGTAAAGCCAAAAAAAGAATTGGAGTTTTTTCCTTTACCCTAGATAAAATTCATTATTACGACCTAGGACTATTATTAGATTCAAAAGGAATAGCTATCAGAACAGGCCACCATTGTACTCAACCTTTAATGGACAAGTTTAATCTAGAAGGAACTGCGAGGTTATCTTTAGCTCTATATAATACAAAAGATGAAATTGATTATTTCATCAATTCAATAAATAATATAATAAAATGAAAAGCACTCAAGCGATACAAAAAGATATTATTGATAATTTTAAGGTTTTAGATAATGATTTTGAAATGACTCTAAATTACTTAATTGAATTAGGTGAAAATCTTAATAAATTAGATGAAAAAGATAAAACTGATAAAAATTTAGTCAAGGGATGCCAGTCTAAAGTGTGGTTATCTTATAAAGTTGAAAATAATAAATTGATTTTTTTTGGAGATAGTAATACTTCAATAACAAAGGGACTCTTAGGTTTATTAATAAAGATTTTTTCAGGCCATTCACCTCAAGAAATTTTAGATACTAAATTGCACTTCATCAATAAAACAGGACTATGTAGGTTTATTGGGACACAAAGGTCGAATGGACTAGAATCAATGGAAAATAAATTTAAAATTATAGCACTATCTAGTAAAAATAGTTATGAATAAAAACGAAGAATTACAATTAAAAGAAAAAATTGTAAAGGCAATAAAAACAGTCTTTGATCCTGAAATTCCAGTTGATGTATATGAACTAGGTCTAATATATGAAATAAATATTTTACCAATAAATAATGTCCATATATTGATGACATTAACCTCCCCATCATGTCCAGCAGCGGAATCCATTCCATCAGACATTAAAAAAAGTGTTGAAAAAATAAAAGAAATTAACGAAATTGATGTGGAAATCACTTTTGATCCTCCATACAGTACGGACCTGATGTCTGAAGAAGCTAAATTGGAACTTGGCTTCATGTGATTATTATTTATGTTTAACTATTAATTATTTTTAAAATGTATCCTGAAGAATTAACTAAACCAATGATTAAGGAATTAACTGATTTCGGATTTAAAGAAATAAAAACTATAGAAGATGCTGAAGAATCTATAAAAAATGATTCAGACATTTCGTTGATTGTAATAAACTCCGTATGTGGTTGTGCTGCCGGATCAGCTAGACCAGGCGTTAAATTAGCTCTTGAAAAATCAAATAAAAAACCGGATAAATTATACACAGTATTTGCAGGAGTTGATTTTGAAGCCACTGAAAAAGTAAGAGAACTATGTTTGCCTTATCCACCAAGCTCACCTGCAATCGCTCTATTTAAAAATGGAGAATTAATTCATTTCGTAGAAAGACATCATATTGAAGGAAGAAATGCCTTAATGATTTCAGAACATTTACTTGATGTTTTTGATGAATATTGTAATTAATCTGCTATGATCAACTAAATTTTATATTAGATATTATATTTGCGCTTAAAATAAAAATCTAAAACTATGGAACTAATATATCTTTTACCTTTAACAGGAATCATTGCCCTACTATTTGTTTATATAAAAAGTAACTCTATTAATAATAAAGAAATAGGTAATGATAAAATGAAAAGAATTGCAGAAAATATTGCTGAAGGAGCTATGGCATTTCTTAAAGCCGAATATAAAATTTTATCCGTTTTTGTATTTTGTGTAGGAATTCTTTTAGCCTTTAAAGGAATTCATGAAGGAACAAGTTGGTTGGTATCCTTATCATTTGTAATGGGAGCATTATGTTCTGGATTAGCTGGATTTATTGGTATGAAAGTAGCTACTAAAGCAAATGTAAGAACAACAAATGCAGCTCAAAAATCTTTAGGTAAAGCACTTGAAATTGCTTTTTCTGGAGGATCAGTCATGGGTATGGGAGTAGTAGGTCTTGGAGTTTTAGGATTAAGTTCATTATTTATAATATATAATGATATCTTTTCTAACGATACTGATACAGTTATAAAAGTAATCTCTGGGTTTTCTTTAGGAGCATCTTCAATAGCTTTATTTGCTAGAGTTGGTGGAGGAATTTATACAAAAGCTGCTGATGTAGGAGCCGATCTTGTTGGAAAAGTAGAAGCAGGAATTCCTGAAGATCATCCCTTAAATCCAGCAACTATTGCTGATAATGTTGGTGATAATGTTGGTGATGTTGCTGGAATGGGAGCAGATTTATTTGAATCATTTGTTGGATCAATTATTGGAGCTATGGTTCTTGGAGCGGCATTTATTACTGTACAGGAATTTCAAGGTTTAGAAACTAATGCTGTAATATTACCATTATTTATTGCTGGATCAGGAATAATAATGTCAATCATTGGAACATTTTTTGTAAAAGTAAGAGAAGGAGGAAGCCCACATGCAGCTCTAAATATAGGTGAATTTACCTCTGCAGGATTAATGATATTTGTAACATTCTTTTGGATTCAATACTTACTACCAGAAAAATGGATTTTTAATGGAATTGAATATTCTTCTTTTGGTGTTTTTATTGCTACAATGGCGGGTTTATTATCTGGGCTTGGAGTAGGAAAAGTAACAGAGTATTATACAGCAACTGGTAAAAAACCCGTCTTATCTATTGTAAAACAATCTGAAACAGGGCCAGCAACAACAATAATTTCTGGATTAGGTGTAGGAATGTTATCAACTGCAATCCCAATAATTCTTATATGTTTAGCTATTATGATCTCATACCATTACGCTGGATTGTATGGAATTGCTATTGCAGCAGTTGGAATGCTTGCCAACACTGGAATACAATTAGCAGTTGACGCATATGGACCAATTTCTGATAATGCTGGAGGTATAGCAGAAATGGCAGAACTTCCTCCTGAGGTAAGAGAAAGAACTGACAAACTTGATGCTGTTGGAAATACAACTGCAGCTATAGGGAAAGGATTTGCTATTGCATCAGCCGCGTTAACGGCATTAGCACTTTTTGCAGCATTTATGCAAACAGCTAAGATAAATTCTATTGATATATCAAATCCTATCGTAATGGTAGGACTGCTTTTAGGTGCTATGTTACCATTTGTTTTTTCTGCTTTAGCAATGAATGCTGTAGGAAAAGCTGCAATGAGCATGATTGAAGAAGTAAGAAGACAATTTAAAGAATTGCCTAAATTAAAAGCAGCTCTTGATGTTATGAAAAAATATGATTCTGACTTATCGAAAGCATCAAAAGCTGATCTTAAAACTTTTGAGGAGGCTGATGGAGTTGCAGAATATAGTAAATGTGTTGATATCTCAACCAAAGCTGCATTGAAAGAAATGATTTTTCCTGGACTTTTAGCAATTACAGTTCCTGTAATTATAGGATTTTTTGGTGGAGCTGAAATGCTTGGAGGTCTTTTAGCTGGAGTAACATCTTCAGGTGTTTTAATGGCTATTTTTCAATCTAATGCTGGGGGAGCATGGGATAATGCTAAAAAAATGATTGAAG
>CAZYIL010000089.1:0-6868 GCA_964646945.1 uncultured Marinoscillum sp.
ATTTTTTATATTGTTACTATTCATGTATTCTAACATTTCATCAGATCTTTTACTTGTGATTTCTGCAATATTATTTGCAATATTTTTTTCTCCAAGAGAAAGAAGCATCTCAACTTTTTGAACAGAAAAGTGATCAAAGTGAATTGATTTGTCAGGCATCAATTCTAAACATTTTAGTATGACATTTTTTGCTTTTTCTTTCTCCCCAATTTTTAATAATTCTGAAGCTAATGTATTAAAAGTAGCTCTATAATTTAGAATAAACCCCCTATGATCTTCAGAAAAGTAAACATTTTCATTATCTAATCCCCTCCAATAAAAATTGTTCATAATATTATCATACATCAATGGAGTATTTATAAAATTTTCAGATGTTTTTGGGTTTATTACTGGTAAAAGCCTATAAGCTAAACCTTCTTGAATGACATTTCTTTTAAAATCTAAATTAGTTCCGTTTAAGGATGTATTATTAAAATAAATGGGTCTTTCCCATTTGTTTGAAACTAGGAAATCTAAAATAGCTAAATCCTTTTTTTCTAATCCTCCTTTATTATTTTTTAAATTAATAACCATTCTAGAGGTTAAATACGAAAGAAATTTTTCAGGAACTATATTTTTTTCTAATATGTCTGATGTATCTATATTTATGTATAGTGATTTTGATGGAATAAAATTGTAACTACTAACACTAGTTGGAACTTGAATTGCTTTATTTTCA
The DNA here is from genome assembly GCA_964646945.1 of uncultured Marinoscillum sp. Lineage (GTDB taxonomy): Bacteria > Bacteroidota > Bacteroidia > Cytophagales > MED-G16. The sequence goes on from CAZYIL010000089.1 coordinate 719, forward strand.
GATTTTATTAAATTTAGATAAGCATTAAGGTTTATAGAAGCATCATTAATTTTTGGATTATTTACGTAAGGAATATAATCATTTAATCCACCTTGTTCATAATTTTTATTATTTAGAATAAATTTCAATTTTTCTGATTTATTCTTTTTACTTCGCATTTGATCAATATACCAATCAGTATTAAAATAACTTAGGACAATAACCCTGACATCTGTTCTAAAATCTTCAACTTCTTGAACATACCATAGAGGAAATGTATCGTTGTCACCACCGGTAAATAAAATAGAATTTGGGGCACAAGATGCCAGTAAATTTTTTGCAGAATCAACAGATAAATATCTATCAGATCTATCATGATCATCCCAATTTTGAAAACATAAAATTATAGGACTAGTAATTCCTATCAGACAAGATATTAAAAGTGAGAACTTTTCTTTGTTGAAAAAGAAATTAATAAAAGAGAAAATTGATATTATTCCCAGACCTATCCAAATAGAAAACACATAGTAAGAACCAGCATAAATATAATCTCTTTCTCTTGGCTCAGTGGGTGGACTATTGAGGTATACTACAAGTGCTACTCCTGTGAGAACAAATAATAACATAACCACTGAAAAATTTCTATTATCTTTATAGTATTGGAAAAAAAGACCAATTAAGGCCAATATAAGAGGTATCATAAAATAATTATTTCTTGCTTTATTGTTAAGAATTTCTTCGGGAATTGTCTTAAAATAATCATTAATATTTATCCAATTTGCATCTTGAATATCAGATTCTCTTCCAGAAAAATTCCATAATAAATATCGTAAATACATATGTCCTATTTGATATTTCAACATAAATTCAATGTTATCAGAGAATGTAGGCTTTTCATTTTTTCCTAAACCAGTTATTTCTCTATATCTATTTATATGACTTGGAGAATTACTATACATTCTTGGAAATATTGTAGTTCTTTTTGGATCATATTCATAGGAAAAGCTATTTTCTTTTATTTCGTATTTTTCTTTTCCTTTTTTATAAATAGTTCTTTCTTTTTTTTGACCAATAATTTCAGCATCATAATATTGACCATAGAACAAAGGTCTATTTCCATATTGTTCTCTTTTTAGATAAGAAATAAAGCTTAAAACATTTTCAGGATTATTTTCATCTATTGGTGGGTTAAAACTAGATCTAATTAAAACCAATGAATAAGATGAATAACCTATAAGAACAAAACTTAAAGCTATTAATGAAGTATTTAACCATACTATTTCTTTTCTCTGAGAAAACATTATAAAATAGATTAAACTGGATAAAATAGTGAGAGATAAAAAGATTATTCCTGAACCGAAAGGAAGGTTTAAGTTATTCACAAAGAATATTTCTAGATTACTTGCTAAAGTTGGTATTCCAGGAATTATTCCTACCATTATGAAAACTATTAGCATCACACTAATTAAAAGAGTATAAAAAATTCCACTGACAGTTATTTTATCTCTTTTATTAAAATATATTATCAATGCTAATGCAGGAATGGTCACAAGGTTTAGAAGATGAACGCCGATAGATAGACCCATCATATAAGCTATAAGAATCAGCCATTTATTTTTTATTTTTTCATTTTTAATATTTTCCCATTTTAAAATAGCCCAAAAAACAAATGCAGTAAAAAAAGATGACATGGCATAAACTTCCGCTTCAACAGCTGAAAACCAAAAAGAATCACTAAAAGTATAAGAAAGAGATCCTACTATTCCAGAACAAATAACAAGCATTTCAGTTATTGTATTATTTGTCTTAACAAGCTTTCTTGCGAAGTGAGTAATGGTCCAAAAAAGAAACAAAATTGTAAACGCACTTGTTAAAACACTTAGAAAATTTATAGCAACCGATACCTTTTCAAGGTTTCCAAAGGCAAAAAAAGAAAAAATTCTTCCTAATAACAAATAAAATGGAGCACCAGGAGGATGAGGTACTTCTAATTTATAAGAAACAGCAATGAATTCGCCACAATCCCAAAAACTGGCTGTATCTTCTACAGTAATTGCGTAAACAAAGAATGCTATAGAAAACATTATCCACCCTGTTATATTATTAATTTTCTTGAAACTCAATTTTTTAATTTAATGAACGAAAATAATATAAATTATATTAATGATAATCTATTGTTTGAGTTAATTTGTAAAAATATGAATTCAATAAAATCGAAAAATCTTCTTTTTATTTTTTTAATAATAAGTTTATTATTTCAACACAATAATCTTTATTGTTCAAAAATTGAACCAGATTCACTTCCACTCCTTTTAAATATAGATATTCAAATTGAAACCACTGAAGCTATTAACTTAATGTACAATTTTGAATTTGAAAAAGCAGACCAACAATTTAAATGGTTAATTCAAGAATATAATTGGCATCCGCTTCCTTATTTTTTGTTAGGTTTAAGTACTTGGTGGAAAATTGCTCCAGATTTAGAAAATAAAGAATTAGATGATGAGTTTTATTATTTAATGGATACTTCTATTATATTGTCTGAAAAAATTTATAAAAATTATAACAAAATAGAAGCTGCATTTTTTTTGGCTGCATCTTACGGATTCAAAGGCAGGTTGTTATCTGAGAGAAGGAAATGGAGAAAAGCAGCATTTGCTGGAAGAAATGCTCTTAAATATTTGAGGGAGGTTAAAGGGGAGGATAAATTTATACCTGAGATTTCATTTGGAAATGGACTTTTTAACTACTATTCAATTTGGGTAGGTGAAGAATATCCTTTTCTAAAACCTATTATTAATTTATTTCCAAAAGGAGATAAAGAATTAGGGATTAATCAATTAGATAATGCTGCAAAAAATTCTTTTTATACTAGAACGGAAGCTCAATTTTTTTTAATGAAGATTTTATCTCAGGAAAATAAAATTTCAAAAGCAATTCAAATAGCTTCATATTTAAATGATATTTTTCCTAATAATTCAATTTTTCAAACTTCAAATACATCATTGTTATATAGATCGAATAAACTGGTTGAATGTGAAAAAGAAGCGTTAAATATTATTAATAAATTTAATAATAATAAACATGGATATCAATTCAATTCAATAAGACAAGCTTCTTTTTTTCTAGGTGAAATTTATAGAATCAGATCACAATTTGATCTTTCTATAAAATATTATAAGCAGTCGATTGAAATGGCAAAAAAAATTGATGCTGAACGAATGGGTTATACTTTATATTCATATTTTTCTTTAGGAGAATATGCTTTTGAAAAAAAGAATTATTTGTTATCTAAAAAATATTTTTCAACTATTTTAGGTTTGACTAAAAGAAAAGAAAAAATAAATTCTGATTCTAGGGTTTATTTAAAAAAAATGAAAAAATTATATTAAAAGTATAGTTGTTAATTATAGAATAATAATCTTTGTTATATTGATAAATATGTGTAACCATATAATAACAAATTAAGGTGGATAAAATTGATTATAAGATTTTAACAATTTTACAGAAAAATGCTAAAATAACTAATTCTAAATTATCATCACTAATTGGTCTTTCACAAGCCCCTACTTTAGAAAGAGTTAAAAAATTAGAAAACAATGGCATTATTGATGGTTATCATGCACGAGTAAATTTAAATAAAATAGATTTAGGTGTTAGTACTTTTGTTCAGGTTACTTTAAAAGGGCACAACAAGAAAAATATTAATATTTTTTTAGATGAAATTAATAAGATAGATAATGTTATTGAATGTCATCACATTACTGGGACTGGTGATTTTATTTTAAAAATTGTATCCAAGGATATTAGTTCTTACCAGGAATTAATGCTTGATAAAATTAGTGAAATAAGTGTTACCGATTCATTAAAATCTATGGTAATACTTTCTACTTTAAAAGACAGCAAAATAATGCCTTTAAATCATAAATTATGAATAATGTTATTTTAGATTCATTTCAAATAAATCAAAAAATCAAAAGATTATCTTATGAGATATATGAAAATAATTTAAAAGAAAATTCAATAATTTTAGTAGGAATTAATCAAAACGGATTGATTTTGTCAAAAGAGATTAAAAAATATTTAGATGATTTGTTTCCCGATAAAACTCAACTATTTCATTTGACAACTAATAAGAATAAATTATTTTCTGATAATCAATTTGATTTTAACAAAAATCATATTTCAAATAAAATTATTGTGATTATTGATGATGTTTTAAATTCTGGCAAGACTATAGCCTACTCAATTTCTTCTATATTATCTTTTTATCCTAAAAAAGTTGAAGTAGCAGTTCTTGTAGATAGGAGTTATAAAAAATTTCCTGTTCTTGCAAAATATAAAGGTATAGAGTTAAATACGACAATTAATGAACATGTCAAAATAGATTTTAATAAAAAAATAAGAGCTTTTTTAATATGATTTATATATCTAGGAAAGAACATTTTAGTGCCGCTCACAGACTTTTTAATCCTTTATGGTCTAAAGATAAAAATTATAAAATTTTTGGAAAATGTTCAAATGAAAATTGGCATGGACATAATTATGAATTAATTGTAACTATAAAAGGTAAAATAAATTCTCAAGATGGCATGTTGATAGATCTTAAAATTTTATCCAAAATAATTAATGATGAGATCATTAATAAAGTTGATCATAAAAATTTAAATTTAGACGTTCCGTTTTTAAAAAATATAATTACTACTACTGAAAATGTTGTAATTGAGTTCTGGAAAATTCTTGAAACTAAAATTTCTTCATTAAAAATTCCTGATTGTAATTTACATTGTATTAAGCTTTATGAAACACCAAAAAATTTTATAAAATATTATGGACCGTTTGTCAAATAATATTTTTCTTATAGCTGGCGAAAAATCTGGAGACTTATATGGTGGGGAGTTAATTAAACAAATGTTCAAAGTTAATTCAAACCTTCAGATAAATTGTTGGGGTGGAGATTTCATGCAAAAAGCTGGTGGTAATCTTTTACAACATTACAAACATTATAATTTTATGGGATTATATGAAGTATTGTTAAATTTAGTTACACTTAAAAAAAAACTAAATTTATGTAAGAGTCATATATTAAATTATAAGCCTCGAGTTATAATATTAATTGATTTTCCCGGATTTAATTTGAGGGTGGCAAAATTTTCAAAAAAAAGAGGAATAAAAGTTATTTATTTTATACCTCCTAAAGTTTGGGCTTGGAATAATAAAAGAATTTTCCATTTAAAAAAATATGTAGATTATACGTTTTCTATTTTGCCATTTGAAGTTGAACATTATAAAAAGTATGATGTAAATATTTATTATTTTGGAAATCCTTTAGTGTCAATTATCAAAAAATATAATTTTATTGAAATAAAGAATGATTTCAAATATGATAATATAATATCTTTATTGCCTGGCAGTAGACTTTCAGAAATTTCTTATTCGATTTCTATTTTTAAAAAAATTATTAGTTCTATGCCAAAATCTTTATTCTATATTGGCATTGTAAGTAATGTTCCTAATTCAGTCTATTTTCCTATAGAAAGTTTTTCAAACGTAAGATTTTTTGTTGGTAGAACTTACGATGTAGTTAGAGCATCAAAAGTTGCTGTTGTTGTATCTGGAACGGCAACTTTAGAAGTGGCTTTATTAAATGTTCCTCAAATAGTTGTATATAAAACATCATTTATTTCATACTTATTTGCAAAGATGGTATTAAGAATAAAATATATATCTCTGGTCAATCTAATTTTAAACAAACTAGTTGTTAAAGAATTTATTCAAGGAAATTTTAATCCTTTATTAGTTTCAAAAGAAATAAACAAGATCCTAAATAATAAAGATTATGTTAATCAAATTAAGAATGGATATAGGAAAATTAAAAAATTGCTAGGTAATCAAAATGTAATTTCTAAAATCACAGAACACATTATGAACATAAAATGATTATTTTGATTTTCTGATTAATATTTCATCAATTAGTCCATATTTTTTTGCTTCTTCAGCTCTCATCCATTTATCTCTGTCGGAATCTTTTTCTATTTCTTTAAAAGGTTTTCCTGTATGAGTTGATAATATATTGTAGATATCTTTTCTGAGTTCTTGCATTTGTTTTAAACTTATTTCCATATCCTTTGATTGACCATGCATTCCACCACTTGGTTGGTGAATCATTAT
>CAZYIL010000090.1:0-6747 GCA_964646945.1 uncultured Marinoscillum sp.
TCATTTGATGACAATGATAATTCAAAAACTTATCATTTGACAAAATTTAGAAGATCTAATCAAGATACGTGTATTAATTTATCTCCAATTGTTAGTATAGGAGACAAAGTTTCTAAGGGTCAAGTTTTATGTCAAGGTTTTGCTACAGAAAATGGTGAATTGGCATTAGGTAGAAATTTGAAAGTTGCTTTTATGCCTTGGCAGGGATATAATTTTGAAGATGCTATTGTAATTTCTGAAAAAGTTGTGAGAGAGGATATCTTTACATCTTTACATATTGAAGAATTTAAATTAGAAGTTAGAGACACTAAAAGGGGAGAAGAAGAATTTACTGCGGAATTGCCAAATGTGAGTGATGAAGCAGTAAAAGATCTTGCTGAGAGTGGAATTATAAGAGAGGGGGCTCATGTAATTGAAGGAGATATACTTATTGGTAAGATTACACCTAAAGGTGAAAGTGATCCTACACCAGAGGAAAGATTATTGAGAGCAATTTTTGGTGATAAAGCTGGTGATGTAAAGGATGCTTCTTTGAAAGCACCTCCATCTCTAAATGGAGTAGTTGTTGGGAGTAAAGTTTTTTCTAGACAAAAAAAAGATAAGGACTCAAAAAAGCTTATAAAGGAAAAATTAGAATTGTTAAAATCAAATTATAGTAAATCTTTAATTTCTTTAAAAGATAAATTGATTGCAAAATTTGAAATTCTTTTAAAATCAAAAAAATCTAATGAAATTTATCATAAATATGGTGATTTGGTAATCAATAAAGGGACTAGTTTTACCAAAAAAAATATATCAGACAAGCTTTTTCCAAGTGAAAATCTTTACTATGATAATAGTAGCTTAAATGTTCCAGAAGAATCTAGTTTATTAAACGATATAGTTTTAGAAGGATGGACGAATGATAATAAAACTAATAAATTAGTTGCTATAGCAGTTAAAAACTATATTATTAAGAGGAATGAACTGATTTCAATTTTTAAAAAAGAAAAATATTCTTTAGAAGTTGGTGATGAATTAGCACCAGGAATTGTTCAGATGGCAAAAGTTTTTGTTGCTAAAAAAAGAAAGCTTAAAGTTGGTGATAAAATGGCTGGAAGACATGGAAATAAAGGTGTTGTAGCTAAAATTGTTAGGGAAGAAGATATGCCTTTTCTTGAAGATGGATCATCTGTAGATATTGTCCTGAACCCTCTAGGAGTTCCATCGAGAATGAATATAGGTCAGTTATATGAAACAGCACTAGGATGGGCAGGTTTGAAGCTAAACAAGAAATATATGACTCCTATATTTGATGGAGCAACTACTGAAGAAGTTCAAAAAGAGTTAATAAAGGCTAATTTGCCTGATTTTGGCAGAACTTATTTATATGATGGGTCAACGGGTAAGAGATTTGATCAACCTGTAACTGTAGGAGTTATCTACATGTTAAAGTTAGGTCATCTAGTAGATGATAAAATGCATTCCAGATCTATTGGTCCTTATTCGTTGATAACACAACAACCTCTTGGTGGTAAAGCTCAATTTGGAGGTCAAAGATTTGGAGAGATGGAAGTATGGGCACTTGAAGCATTTGGTGCAGCAAATATTTTACAAGAAATTTTAACAATTAAATCTGATGATATTATTGGAAGAGCTCGTGCTTATGAATCCATAGTCAAAGGAGAAAATATGCATAAGCCTAATGTTCCAGAATCTTTTAATGTTTTGGTGCATGAATTAAGAGGTTTATCATTGGAAATAACAATGAAATAAATTAATAATAAGATTATGAAGAATTATACAAATAAGAAAAAAATTGATTTTAATAAGATTATTGTTAGCTTAGCTTCACCTGAATCAATACTAGAAAGCTCTTTTGGAGAAATCACTGCTCCTGAAACTGTAAATTATAGAACTTTTAAACCAGAAATGGGAGGATTATTTTGTGAAAGAATATTTGGTCCTGTTAAAGATTGGGAATGTCATTGTGGAAAATATAAAAGAATAAGATATAAAGGAATTATTTGTGATCGATGTGGTGTTGAGGTTACAGAAAAAAAAGTTAGAAGAGAAAGAATGGGACATATTGAATTGGTGGTTCCTGTAGCTCACATATGGTATTTTAGAACATTGCCAAATAAAATAGGGTATATGCTTGGTATACCAGCTAAAAAATTAAATCAGGTTATATATTATGAGAGATATGTGGTAGTTCAACCCGGTATAAAAGAAAAAGATGGTATTAAATCATGTGATTTATTAACAGAAGAAGAATATTTAAATATTCAAGATACCTTACCAAAAGAAAATTTCTTACTTCCTAAAGATGATCCTAAAAAATTTATAGCTAGAATGGGAGCAGATGCTATAGCTGATCTCCTTTCAAATTCAGACTTAGATTCTTTGTCTATTGATTTAAGAACGAAAGCTTCAACTGAAACTTCTCAACAGAGAAAAGCTGAGGCTTTGAAAAGACTTAGAGTGGTTGAGTCATTTAGAGAATCAAGATTAAATGTTGATAATAAACCAGAATGGATGATAATAAAATTGATTCCTGTAATTCCTCCAGAATTGAGACCATTAGTACCTTTAGATGGTGGGAGGTTTGCGACTTCAGATTTAAATGATTTGTATAGAAGGGTTATCATTAGAAATAATAGATTGAAAAGATTAATTCAGATTAAAGCTCCTGAAGTAATATTAAGGAATGAAAAAAGGATGCTCCAAGAAGCAGTAGATTCTTTGTTTGATAATTCAAGAAGGATAAATGCAGTAAGATCGGAAGGGAATAGATCATTAAAATCTCTTACTGATATGTTAAAAGGAAAGCAAGGAAGATTTAGACAAAATCTATTAGGAAAAAGGGTTGATTATTCTGGACGTTCAGTAATTGTCGTAGGTCCTAAATTAAAAATGCATGAATGTGGTCTACCGAAAGATATGGCTTCTGAACTCTTTAAACCATTTATAATTAGAAAGCTTATTGAAAGGGGAATAGTTAAAACTGTAAAATCCGCAAAAAAATTGGTTGATGCAAAAGATTCTGTTATATGGGACATTCTTGAAAATGTTTTAAAAGGACACCCTATTTTGTTAAACAGAGCTCCTACTTTACATAGATTAGGGATACAATCATTTCAGCCAAAACTGATTGAAGGAAAAGCAATTGAATTACATCCTTTATCTTGTACAGCATTTAATGCTGATTTTGATGGAGATCAAATGGCTGTTCATGTTCCTTTAGGACATGAAGCAATAGTTGAAGCATCAATATTAATGTTAGGATCAAATAATATAATTAATCCTGCCAATGGTTCTCCTATTACTGTTCCTTCTCAAGATATGGTTTTAGGTCTTTATTATGTAACTAAGGGAAGAAAAAGCACTAAAGATTATCATGTTAAAGGTGAGGGTTTAAAATTCTCTTCTTTATCTGAAGTAAAGATTGCTATAAATCAAAATAAATTATCAATTAATGCTTTTATAAATTTAAGAGTTAAATTAAGATCTGATGATGGTATTCTTGTTATAAAATCCGTAGAAACTGTTGCAGGAAGAGTTTTGTTTAATGAACTTATCCCAGATGAAGTTGGTTATATTGATGAACTGCTTACTAAGAAGAAATTGCAGCAAATTATTTCTAAAATTTATAAAATATGTGGAGTTGCTAGAACTGCCGAATTTTTAGATGATATTAAAGAATTAGGATTTAAAATGGCTTATAAGGGAGGTTTATCTATGGGATTGGGAGATATTCAAATTCCAGATAATAAAAATTCTATGGTTAATGATGCTAAAAAAGAAGTAGCTGATGTTTGGAACAACTACTATATGGGATTAATTACAGATAATGAAAGATATAATCAAGTAATTGATATTTGGACACGTGCAAATACAAAATTAACTTCAGAGTTAATGAATGAATTAGAAGATAATTCACAAGGATTTAATCCAATATACATGATGATGCATTCTGGTGCTAGAGGATCTAGGGAGCAAATAAGACAATTAGGAGGTATGAGAGGTTTAATGGCTAAACCACAAAAAAATTTAGCAGGTTCTGTTGGTGAAATTATTGAAAACCCTATTTTATCAAATTTTAAGGAAGGACTTGATGTTATAGAATACTTTATTTCTACTCATGGAGCTAGAAAAGGGTTAGCTGATACAGCTTTAAAAACAGCTGATGCTGGTTATTTAACTAGAAGGTTAGTGGATGTAGCTCAGGATGTTATTGTGAATGAAGATGATTGTGGAACTTTAAGAGGTCTTTATATTTCTGCCTTGAAAGATAATGAAGATATTGTTGAACCTTTGTCTGAGAGGATTTTGGGAAGAATCTCAGTTCACGATGTATATGATCCAATATCTAAGAAGTTAATAGTAGGGTCTAGTGAAGAAATTAATGAAACTATTGCAAAGAAAATTGAAGAAACTAATATTGTTGGTGTGGAGATAAGGTCTGTTTTAACTTGTGAAACAGGTCGAGGGGTTTGTGCTAAATGTTATGGAAGAAATTTGGCTACTGGAGATTTAGCAACAGCAGGAGAGGCTGTTGGTGTTATTGCTGCACAATCAATTGGAGAACCAGGAACTCAATTAACAATGAGAACTTTTCATGTTGGAGGAACTGCTTCAAATATTGCTGTTAATGCAAATGTAAAATCTAAATTTGATGGAATCGTAGAATTTGAAAATATAAGAGCGATTAAAACAAAAGATCTTGATAAAAATAAAATTAACATAGTAATGACCCGAACTGGTGAAATTAGAATTGTTGATTCAAAGAAAAATATTTTAATGTCAAACAATGTTCCATATGGTTCTCATCTAATTGTTAATGATCAGCAGAAGATTAAGAAAGGAGATTTATTGTGTAAATGGGATCCTTATAATGCCCTTATTATATCTGAATTTGATGGGAAAATTGAATTTGAATCAATAGAAGAAGGTATTACTTTTAAGGAAGAATTTGATGATCAAACAGGTCATAAAGAAAAAATAATTGTAGAGTGTAAAGACAAAACAAAGAATCCAACTGTAAAAGTTAAAGGCAAAGATGGTGATAAATCTTATAATGTTCCTGTAGGAGCTCATTTAGCTATCAATGATAAAGAAAAAGTAAAAGCAGGTCAAATTTTAGTTAAAATACCAAGAATGATAGGTCAGTCTCGAGATATTACAGGTGGTTTGCCAAGGGTTACAGAATTATTTGAAGCTAGAAATCCTTCAAATCCTGCAGTTGTTAGTGAAATTGATGGTGTGGTATCTTATGGTGGTATTAAAAGAGGAAATAGAGAAATATTTATAACAGCTAAAGATGGAATTGAAAAAAAATATTTAGTTTCATTATCAAAACATATCTTGGTTCAGGACAATGATTTTGTTAAAGCGGGCACTCCACTATCTGATGGAGCTATTACCCCAGCTGATATTCTTTCCATCAAAGGTCCTACTGAGGTTCAAGATTATTTGGTTAATGAAATTCAAGAGGTGTATAGGTTACAGGGAGTAAAAATTAATGATAAACATATTGAAGTAATTGTTAGACAAATGATGCAAAAAGTAATTGTTATAGATCCAGGAGACACTACTTTATTACAAGATGAGAAAATTGACAAAAGTTATTTCATGAAAATTAATGATGCGATTTTTGAGCAAAAAGTCATTATAAGTGTAGGAGATTCTAAAAAATTTGTTGAAGGACAGCTAATTTCTTTAAGAGAATTAAGAGATGAAAATTCTTCTCTTAGAAGAAACGATAAAAAGCTAATTGATGTTAGACATGCTGAAGCAGCTGTTTCAAGACCTACTTTGCAAGGGATAACACGTGCTTCATTAGGTACTGAGAGTTTTATTTCCGCTGCATCTTTTCAAGAAACGACAAAAGTTTTAAGCGAAGCATCAATTAAAGGAAAAGTTGATTACTTAAAAGGACTTAAAGAAAATGTTATTGTTGGACATTTGATTCCAGCAGGAACAGGTTCTAGAGATTATAATGATTTGATAGTTTATCAAGAAAGGGAATATGATAATTTATTGAATGATGGAAAAAATTTGGATTTAGATGAGTCATTTGATTCGGATAATAAATTAAAGGAATCTAATGTTAAGAAATAACTTTATTATAATATGCTAAATGAATAGAAAGCAAAATAGAATAGATATAGAATTACCTGATGAAGTTTCTCAGGGAACATATGCAAATCTTGCAATGATTGCACATTCTAGTAGTGAGTTCGTTGTTGATTTTATCCAGTTAATGCCTGGTGTGCCAAAAGCTAAAGTAAAATCTAGGATAATAATAACTCCGGAGCATGCTAAAAAGTTCTCTTCAGCTCTCTTGGATAATATTTCTAAATATGAAAAAAAATATAATAAGATTATAGATTTTAACGAACTTCCTAAGTTTCCTTTAGAAACAGATCCTACTACTACTTCAGATAACCATTAATATGGAAAAGTTTAAAAAATTTTGTTTAAGATTAGTTAATATATATTTTTGCCCCCTATTTTAAATTAATGTAAATGTTTATATGCCAACTATTCAACAGCTAGTAAGAAAAGGTAGAAAAAAATTATCCTCAAAATCAAAATCTCCCGCATTAAATTCTTGTCCGCAAAAAAGAGGGGTTTGTACTAGAGTATATACAACCACTCCAAAAAAACCAAATTCTGCTATGCGAAAAGTGGCAAGAGTAAGATTAACTAATGGTAAAGAAGTAACTGCTTATATTCCTGGAGAAGGTCATAATTTACAGGAAC
>CAZYIL010000091.1:0-6682 GCA_964646945.1 uncultured Marinoscillum sp.
AAGCAGAAATGAGATTAATAAAAAAGATATTATATAATAATATTTATTATTATTTTTTAACTTTTTAATTCTTGTCAAATCTATTTCTTTTAAACCATAGTCATCATCTAAATAATCTTTAACTTTTTTCATTTTAAACTATATATAAATCCAAATTTCAAATTGAATCCTAAATCTGGATATTTATAATAAATTTCATTTATTGAATCTAGAATATTATTTAGTTTAAGATTAATTTTAGCATTATCAAATAACATATAATTAATGTTAAAATCAATGCTCAAATAATTTTCTAATTTTTCAGCTTTATTATTTATATCGACTGAATAAGTATCAATATAAGATGAGATTTGACATGTTACTGTGAACTTATTAATATTAATGTCATTTGATAAGTATAGTTCATATTTTGGTATGTTTGAGGGATGTGAAAAATTATTTAAAAAATAATTATTATATACAAAAATAAAGGATGAATTAATAAATTTATTTTTTGAATAATCTAGATATAAATTTATTTTTCTATGATTTACATCTCCTGAATCATAAAAAATAGAGTATCTATAAACATCAAATGTTTTACTATTTGAAAACACTCTATCATCCGTAGATTTACCATAAATAAAAAAATTATTTAATTTTTTTTCATTATAATTAATTTTGATTTTCCCTTTATTATTAAATATTCGTGCACCTAAATTAATTCCATAATTAATTGTTTCAATAAGATCTACATATTTAAAATTAAGATTATATAAGAAGGGATTCTCTTCAAGCCTATCATAATAAAAATTTGTATCATCACCCCCATCTAAAAATAATTTGATAAAATACCCTTTGTTGTTTGAATAGTTTAAATCAATTTTTGGGTAAAAAGCTTTTTCTTTAAATTTTGTATCAACATCATAAATAACACCTATATTTAATTCATAATTTTTTAATTTATAATTAATTAAATAAGTAAGAAGCATATTGTTTCTTTTTTGGTCAGAGATAGATATTAAAGAACTATTTTTTTTAAGATTTCTATAATAGTTATCAAAAAGTAAATATGCTTTTAGGTTGTTATTGAAATGATAATTTATTTCCGATTTGATTGTAGATGAATATTCATTAAATATTAGACTATTAAAATTTACATTATTAAAATTAATGTTATAAAATAATTTAGGATCAAACCCAAACAATTTATCATAAGCACTGTTTATTGATAAATTATATCTAATAAAACTATTTCTAAGTGCTATATCATCTTTAGAAACAAGTTCACTAGTCTCATTAATAAAACCATAATAAAATGTCTTAACTCTATTATATGATAAGTTAAAATCAAGATCATGGTTAGAATAATTAAAATATGAATTTATGAAAATTTTAGAATCATAAAAACCACTATTCTCATCATTCGTTGATCCTTTTTTATTAGAGTTATGATCTGTTATCACATTAAAATATAAATTTTCAAGTAAATTAAGTTTATGATAAGAATTAAAAGACACTGATTTATAATTACCATATTGAATAGAAAAAGTATTTCTATATTTTTCAAATATTTTTTTATCCATTAAATAATTTTTTACTTTTTCTGAATTAATTTCCTTTTGTATTAGATTAATTTTTTTTGGTTTAAATGATAATTTGTAAACCTCAAATTCATTACTTTTTTCTATACTATCTGTTCCTGGTTTTCTGACTTCAGGTAGTTTAATGATTTTATTTTTTTCTATTAAAATTTGAGCATTTTCTATAGATCCTTCACTTTCTTTAATCTCTTGAGAAAAGACATTGAAGAGTACAAAGTGAAAAAGCACTACCAAAAAAACATTTTTCATTTTATTTTTTGTTTATTTTTTCATTTAAAATATCCAAAGCTTCATTTTTTATCTCTTCATAGGATGTTTTATCAATTAGAGATTCTAATGTTGATTTTGCTTGAAAAATCTCATTAGATTTTATAAAAATTTTAGCTATTAATAAATAACTTTTACCTCTCCAATAATTAAATTCTGAAAAATTTTCATTTAATAAATATAAAGTCTCTAATGATTGGTTTAATTGATTTTGTTCATAAAATAAATTAGCTAATAAATATTGAGCTTCTGCCCCACTATCATCTTTAACTAAGTTAATAGTTGATAATAAATAATCAATTGCGTTATTTTTTTGGTCAGTTGCTAAATATGATTTTGCAATAAAAAGATTTGCTTTGTTTCTAATGTTGTAAGAAACTTTTTCTTCTCTTAATAAGTTTTTGGCGTAATAAATTGTTGAATCATATGAATTTTGATAATAATGATTTGATAGAATTCCTATATAAGAATCAGTTAACTCTCTGATATTGGAGGCATTATTTTTTAATAATCTAAAATATTTTAAAGATTCATTAAATGATTCTAATTCAAAATGAATTTTTGCAAGTCTATTAATAGATCGATTGTAATATTTTTTATCATTAATTTCTATTAATTTGATAAAACCTTCAATAGCAATTTGATGATTTTTTAATTTAAAATTTGACTCACTTAATATATATGTTAAATCATTTATATACCCACTCTCTTTATATGTATTGATGAACTTTTCAGAAAGTGGAATAATCTTATCATAATTCTGAGAAAAATATAAATTCTTTATTGCTTCGAATTCTATAGATTCAATATTTTTATCTTCAGGATACAAATTCTTAAATTTTTCTAGATATTTATTTAATAAAGAAAAATTTTCTGTGAGTGAAACAACTTTTTGAATACCTAGAATTGACTCATTGTATATGTATTTAGAAGTAAAGTTCTCCATTAAAAACACATAATCTTTTTCGGATTGTTCATATGATTTAAGGTTAAAAAAGCATGTTGCTCTTCGTAAATATGAATAAGGTAAAAGTTCACTATTATTAAATTCATTTATAATTTTAGAAAAATATTCTATTGAAGAATCAAAATTAGTTTTCTCAAAATAAATAGATCCAATTTTATAAATAGCATCATCAATTAAATTTGAAGTATGATTTTCTACTACTTTTGATAAATATTTTATACTGTTTTCTATATCATTATTTCCATAGTAGGAAAGTCCAATTTGATAATTTATATAATCTATATTGTCATATGAGTCTAACAAGTTCTTATAAATTTCTATTGATTTATTATATTTTTTTACAGCATAATATGAGTCAGCTAATCTTAATTTAGCATCTAGGAGCTCATTGTCTTTTTTATCAGTCAGGTTAATATATGTTCTAAAATATTGAATGGATTTTTCATACTCTTTATTGTTATATAATGTATAAGCAATAGAATATATAGTATTTAATTTTATTCTAGAATCAATTTTACAATCACAATTCAACAGTTTGATATAATATTTATATGCGTCATTATATTTTTTATTAATAAAAAATGATTCACCTATCCAAAAAAGAGATTCTAAATAAAGGATATTATCAATATTATAATTGAGTGATTTTTTTAAAAAAAATATCGCTTCTTCAAACTTACCTAAATTAAATAATTCCGCACCTCTTTTAAATGTTACTTTTTGATAATTATTTTTTAGTTTAGGCCCTATAGAATCAAGAGATTCAATAAATTCTATTGCTCTTTTATAGTTTGTGGTTTTAAAATAATTTTCACTTATTAAATAATTTATTTCTTCATTTTTATAATCTGGAAAACTGTCTTTTATTGTAATTAATGAAGAAATAGATTCCTCATTGTTATTGACCTTAAAGTTTATTTTAGAATATTGGAAAAGTGCATCTAATGAATAATCTGAATCAAAATTTTTTAAATATGCATTATAAAAAGCATTCAATGAAAAATTATAATTTTCTTTTATAAAAAAAATTTCTCCTAGATAATAAGAAGATAATTGTCCATAATAATTATCATATAAAGCATTTTTTTCTAGTATATTTATTGCAGAATCTGTATTATCAACCTTATACAATGAATATCCAATTTCAAAATTACTTCTATAATCATTTTTATCTATCTCACTTATAAGAGAATAATAATAAAGAGATTTAACATAATTATTCATTATAAAATACGCACTTCCAATAATGTAATATGTATGATGAAGATTTAACGTGTTCTCGTCAATTTCTTTAGATAAATCAATAACTTTCTCATATCGACCTGTATTATATAATAAAAGTATTAAATAGTGTTTAATTGCATCCTCATACATAAACTGATTAACATTTTTAAAATAATTAATTGCTAATTCGTAATTATTTTTTTCCATTGAGATAATGCCAAGATAATAATTAGCATCACTTCTATAATCTGATAATCTTGTTTTTTTAAGAAAATTTTCTGCTTTTTTATGATCACCAAGTATGTAATATGAATATCCTACCTTATATAAAATATCATAGGTGTTTAATTTTGAAGACAATAAATATTTTATAGCTTTCTCAAAAATTTCTAAGTCAAATAAATATTCTCCATAAGAAGAAGAAAGTAATTTGTATTTTAGAATATTATTATTATTGATGAAATTTTCTAACTCATCAACATTAGAAATTTTATTAGAATAAACCTGTGATAAAAAAGAATAATATTTAGCTTCATTTAATAATGATGAAGAAGGGAAATTACTAATAAATTTTTCAAAAACATCTGTTGAAAGATCGTAATTTTTATATAGAAAAACATTTTTAGCTTTATTAAATAAATCAATTTCTTTAGATATTGATTTTTGAGAATATAAAGAATTACATATAAATAAGGCGAATAATAATAGTAATAGATATGTATAATGTTTACGCATAAATCATTTTATAAATTAATTCCTTTAAAAGGACGCCTTCTTTGTTGCTATTATAGTTTATTCCTTTAGAGATTAAATCAATTTCTTTACAATACTTTATATTTTTTCTCACCTCATCAAAGGTATAGTTATTTGTGCCTTTTAAATAAGATTTTGCAGCAAAAGGATGAATTTTAAGTAATTGAGAAATTTTATTACTGTCTTGATTTTTATATGATAAAACAAATAATAATTTACTATAAAAGTTGAACAAGAAAAGAATAATTTTTTGAATAGGATTTGTTTTAGAATTAGACTCAAAATATTTAATTATTTTCATAGCTCTTTTTATATCCTTATTAATTAATGAATCTTGTAATTCAAAAAGATTATATTCTCTATTAATTCCTACATATTTTTCTATGTCTTTTGTTGATATAAGAGTGTCTTTTTTTTTATTTACATATATTTTATTTAATTCATTAGTTATTTTAGTTAGGTTGTTGCCAATATTATCAATTAGAATTAATATAGCTTTTTTATCAATAGAATATTGATTTAATTGAACCTCATTTTTAATCCAATCAGGTAAGTGATTTTCATAAATTTTATTTTCTTTTTCCTCGGTGTTTAATACAATA
Organism: uncultured Marinoscillum sp.; assembly: GCA_964646945.1. Classification (GTDB taxonomy): domain Bacteria; phylum Bacteroidota; class Bacteroidia; order Cytophagales; family MED-G16. The sequence continues at coordinate 5,397 of CAZYIL010000091.1, forward strand.
GAGTTATTTATTATCTCCTTAGTTATTTTTTTTCTTTTATCAAGAACTTTATTTTTATATGCAAAAATTAGATGTGTTTCTTTTGATGGATTTAAAAGATATTGATTAAAAACCTCTAACTCCTTATCTTTAGCTTTAGTAAAAAAAGATAGATTTTGAGCTTCCTTAACAATAATTAATTGTTTATTAGAAATCATTGGAAATCTTCTACATCTATTAATAATTGTTATAATATCAGTCTCTTTACCATAAAATATTTCCTGATCAAAAGATTTATGTTCTTCTTTAATAAAATTGTTTGAAAAAAAATTAATGATTTTATCAATTAGAAAAGACTCCTCTCCCATTAAAAAATATATGTTAGAAAAAATATTTTTTTTCAGATCTTGAGAAATATTTTTATAAGAATAAAGCATATATTAAACCAATTTAAATTTACTTAGTTTTTTAATAATATTATATCATTATACATATAAGATTCTAAAGTAATATATATTTTTGCAATACTATGAAAGACTTTCTTGAAGAGTTAAAATGGAGAGGAATGATCCATGACATGACACCTGGTGTAGAAGATCAATTATCAAAAGAGGTAACCACAGGTTATATTGGATTTGACCCAACTTCGGATTCTTTACATATAGGCAACATGCTTCAAGTTATGATTTTATCTCTCTTCCAAAAATGCGGACATAAACCTATGGTATTAATTGGTGGTGCGACAGGAATGGTTGGGGATCCTTCAGGTAAATCTAAAGAAAGAAAGTTTTTAGAAGAAAAATTACTAATTGATAATCAGAAAAAAATAAAAAACCAATTTGAAATTTTTTTAGATTTTAATAAGTCGGAAAACAAAGCATTAATTGTAAATAATTATGATTGGTTTAATGAATTAAGTGTTTTAAAATTTTTAAGAACAGTAGGAAAGTATATTTCTATAAATTCTATGCTCGCAAAAGATTCCGTAAAAAGTAGACTAGAAAAAGGTATTTCATATACTGAATTTACTTATCAATTAATTCAAGGTTATGATTTTTTTTGGTTATGGAAAAATAAAAATGTTAAAATTCAACTGGGAGGTTCAGATCAGTGGGGTAATATTGTTTTAGGAACTGAATTAATTAGAAGAAAAGAAAATGGTGATGCCTATGCAATAACAACCCATCTTTTAACTAAATCAGATGGGGGTAAATTTGGAAAGACTGAAGACGGAAATATATGGTTAGATCCTAAAAAAACTAGCCCATATAATTTTTATCAGTTTTGGATAAATATATCTGATGAAG
>CAZYIL010000092.1:0-6680 GCA_964646945.1 uncultured Marinoscillum sp.
ATGATAACATTTCTATACCTGGGTGAAATAATTTTAAACCTACTAGGTGTAGGTATTAATTCTTTTGCTGTTGCAGGTTCAATTATCATACTTTTTATTGCTTTAGAGATGATTCTAGGTATCAGTTTATTCAGAGATAAAAATCCTAAAACAGCATCAATTGTACCAATTGCTTTTCCTCTTATAGCTGGACCTGGAACACTTACAACATTAATTTCTATAAGGAGTGAATACGAGAAAATAAATATAATATTAGCAATTATTATAAATATAATTTTGGTATACATGGTTTTGAAATTCTCTTACAAAATAAAAAAATTTTTAGGAGAACAAGGTATTGATATACTTAGGAAAGTATTCGGGATAATTTTACTTGCGATAGGAATAAAATTATTTACAACTAATATTCAGATTATATTTTCTTAATAAAAAAACATAGTAGATTAACTTAATGGAATCTAAAGAAGTTACAATTTTTGGTGCTACTGGATTAATTGGAAATTCATTATTAGATATTATAATAAAAGATAATTATTATCATAAAGTAAACATTGTTACAAGAAAGATCATTTCGATCACTCACAAAAAAATCAAAAATCATATCATTGATTTTTCAAATATTAAATCTTACTCTAAAACTCTTCGAAATAGTCAAATAGTTTTTTCGTTAATTGGTACTACTCAATCAAAAGTGAAAAGAAATAAAGAATTATATCGTAAGATAGACTTTGATATTACATATAATATTGCATTAGCATGTAAAGAAAATAATGTTGATAATTTTTCATTTATCTCAAGTGCAGGCGCAAATATTAAAAGCAATAACTTTTATTTAAATTTAAAAGGTGAAATTGAAAAATCCATACTAAAATTAAATTTATACTCAACATCTATTTTCCGTCCATCTCTATTGCTAGGCAAAAGAAAAGAGAAAAGGTATGGAGAAAGAATAGCTCAAATAATAATGCCGTTTTTATCGTTTCTTATACCTTCTACATATAAACCAATTAAATCAGAAATTGTTGCTAAATCAATGGTTAATAGTTCAAAATCAATTAAACCAGGATGTAGAATATACCATTATGAAGAAATAATTAAAGAATCAAATTAACTCAAAATCATCTTACTCCACTTTTTGAATTATTCTTGGATAGTAGTAGATTAGGGATATGAAAAAAGCTATTATAATTGGTGCTTCTTCTGGAATAGGAAAGGGGATCGCTTTAGAACTTCTAAAAAGAAATTATACAATAGGGATAACAGCAAGAAGAAAGAATAGGCTTGATGAAATCAAATTAATTAAACCAGATGCTGTAATAGTTAAAGCTTTTGATTCTTCCACGGAAGAAAATTCAAAAAACTTAGATGAATTAACTAGATTATTAGGCGGGTTAGATTTGTTGATTTATAACTCAGGTATAGGATTAATTAATAAAGAGTTATCATATGAGAAAGAAAAAAAAGTTAATAAACTTAATGTATCAGGGTTTACTCAAGTAATAGGATGGGGTTTTAATTTTTTTACAAAACAAAAATCTGGTCATATTGTAACCATAAGTTCAATTGCTTCTGAAATAGGTAGTGGAATAAACCCATCATATAATGCTTCTAAAGCTTATCAAGCAAATTATCTACAAGGTTTAAGGTTTAAATCAAACAGAATTAAAATTCCAATAAAAATTACTGATGTAAGACCTGGTTTTGTCGATACAGATATACTTCAAGGAAATAAAGATAGATTATTTTGGGTTTCAACAGTTGAAAAAGCTTGCCTACAAATAGTTAAAGGTATAGAAAATGAAAGAAAAATAATTTATATAACTAAGAGATGGAAATTAATTTCATTACTTATAAAAATTTTTCCAGAAAAGATTTTATCAAAATTATTTTAGTAAATCAAAAAAAGAAACAATAAAAACAGGTCAAATTTGACCTGTTTTTATTTAAGTTATTCTTTAGAAATTTTCATTATCTTGTTTAACTCTTTCGTAAACAAGAAACAGCTTAACTTTTCCATCAGAAATCAAGGCATCAATAACTTGAGAAGCTTTAACTTCTTGGCCTTCAGCAGTTAAAGTAACGTCACTACCTGAAGTAATCCATTGCATTCTTTCTCCTTTTTGATTTGTTAACTCATTTGCTATAAGATAATTGGTTTCCCATTTTGGTGAATTATCATTAAACCATTGTGTTAAAAATTCAATATGTTCATCTGTACCATCAATATACTCTCCTCTAGGTCCCCAAATACGAATATTTTCTGCATCCAACTCTTTAATTGTTTCAAGATCTCTTTCATTATGAGCTTTAATATAGTTTTCCCATACTTCAATTGTTGAAAGATCTCCTGCAATCAAAGGGAGTCTAGTGCCATCATCAGCTATTTCGATTCCAATTGTTGTTTCGACAGTTTCAGGAACATTTTGAGTGTTATTACAAGATGATAACATAAAAAGAGTTCCAAATAAAAAAGTAATATAGTTTTTCATAATTATTTGAATTTAATTTTTAAAATGTTTTTCAAGTTAAATAATTAAAAATTAAGTGAAGCAAACTCTTTTTGAATTTTTATTGAATGTTTGTATATTAGAAATATGAGAAGACTGTTGATTTTCTTATTGTTTTTCTGTTTATCATGTGGTGATAATTCTAAATTGGGTAGTATTGAATTTAATAATTACATTGACTCGTATGATCTTAGAATTTTTTCTAAAGAAGATGTGAGTTCTGAATTTTTAAAAAATGTAGGTAAAGCTTATGAGGCTATGTTTGATAATAATTCTAAAATTGATCTGTCCATGCGCACACTCTATCTATCAACTTCAAAGAATCATCATGTTTATCAACGCGTAGGCCTTGAAGCTTCTTTTGAAAAAAATGAAAGTTATGCAGCTGGATTTCCCTCAGATCCTTATCAAAATAATGTAACAGATTATATATGGGAAATGGAACAAGGTGGAAAAGATCAGATTGGAGAAGTTATAGAGCATCTTCTTCATACCATAACTACTGTTATATTACATCTCACATATCCTGAAGTATGGGACTATAATAATCCTAATTCTGCCCTATCATTAGCAATGCAAGAAGCAGTAGATAAAGGTATTTATGATATTTCAAGTTATGATGATCTAAAAAATGATAATTCTGATTTTGAAGATAAAGATACCTACAAAAAAATATTAACTCAAGAATATGCTTATTGGCTTATTCTTGCTGAATGGGATTATTATATCATAGCTGGTAAAAAAAATGAAGGTATTTCTGGAAATGAAGAATTCATCATAGGAACTCCTTCTGAAATAAAATCACAACTTCCTCTAGGTCATAAACTTTATGAAGAATATGTTGAGAAAATATTATCCATTCCTAATGAAAATACAATTAACTTACTATTTCGATAAATAATTAAATCAGATTAGTTTTTATTAGAAAAACAGTATGTAATAGCGTTGCAACTAATTTGCCTTCTGAGTTATATAATTCACCTTTTAAGGTTGTTATGTTTTTGCCATCCTTTATAATTTTAGCAATAGCAATAACTTTTCCAATACCTAAAGGCCTATGGTGAATACTATGAAGGTTTGTGGAACTTGGGTATACGGTTCCTTTTGTTTCATAAATAATAAGCAAACTAGTAACATCATCCAACATTGAAGTCATCTGACCTCCCTGAACTTTACGATTTGGATTCAAAGTTTCTTTAGGGAATTCAGCTTCTAGTTTAAGAAAACCCTTACTATACTCAACAAATTCAAACTTAAATATTTTGCCTGTTCCTCCATTTGTTCTATGAAAATCTAAATACTTATTAAAATCTTTTTCAAGGTTTCTCATCATTCTGTTTATTGATAAATGCTGTTTTCTATTAAAGATTAAAAAAATAATTCTTTAATATTTAACCAATATCAATGATAGTTATTATTTATTGATTATAAAAAATATATTAACCCTACTCTACTATCCTTTTGAATTTTGAAATGAAGTATTTAGATTGCTATTATTAACTAAATAATAAAATTATGAAAAATATATTAATATTATTTTTGTTTGCATTCTTTGTAGGTTGTAATCAAGAATCAAAAAATGTTGAGAATGCTGATAACGCTGAATGGTCTGGGACTATTTCTGAAAATGACCCCAAAACAGAAACTGTAAAAAATATCATGAAATCATATGTAAATAATAACATGGGTGGTATGAAAGAATTTTTCCATGAAGATGCTGAAATATCAGTAAATGATACAAAACTTACTTTTGATGAAATGGTTGCTGGATTTGTTGAAGGACATAATAAATTTGATAATATTGCTCATTCTAATGTTCTAGCTACAACAATGTTTTATAACAATGGTAGAGTGTTTACTAATAGTTGGTATGATTGGAGTGGAATTTCAAAGAAAACTGGTCAAGTAGTTAAATTAAGAGGATATTGTGCTTGGCAGTGGGAGAATGATAAGATTATTTCTGCATATAATGCTTTTGATCCGACAGAATATAATAAAGGATTTGAGGAATAATTTAATTTTTCTTTATAGAACATTAGATTTACATTAAAATTTTTTAAAAAAATATTATGAAAAAGTTATTATCAATTGTTTTATTGCTTTTTGTTTTTAATACTTATTCTCAAAATTTAGTGTTTGAGCAGGTATTTATTAAAGCAGATGATGTCCAGGCTTATGACGGGTATTTAAAAGATCAATTTTCAAAAATTCATCAAAAAAGAATCAATGACGGTATATTAGTTGGTTGGGATGCGTGGAAAGTAATAGATACTCCACAAGAAGAGTATACACATATGGTTACGTACATTTATGATTTTGATAAAGAGCCAGGAGAATGGAATGGTCAAGAAATCCTTGGTTTTACCGATCAACAAATGAAGTCGTTTTTAGATGATGTTAATAACATTAGAAACAGGATTGGACGAGTTGTATTAAACGATCTAGCATCAGTTAGAAAAAGAGGAGCAGATGAAGTTCCTAATATTATGATAATGAATTTCATGAAAGTCAAAGACGATCTTTTTGAGTCATATGAAAAAGCTGAGATTAGTAGCACTAAAAATATTTCTAATAATTCATTAAGAGTTGGTTGGAATTTTCATAGAAGATTAGATAATTATGGAACCGACACTTATGCTTCTCATATTACTATTGACTGGTTTAACACTTATAGAGACTATTTAAAATCAAACATGGATGATTTAGGAGATGGAAATGAAAGTCAATGGAATAGACTTAGAGAGCTTAAAAAAAGGGTTGCTTTTAAACAATTTATCAAATTAAGATAACTAATATAGATTCTAATAAAAAAACCCTTCACTAGAAGGGTTTTTTTTATCTAATTATATAACAATTAATCTTCCAATAATTTTGAACTATAATATGCATTGGATCTAATAATCTTACCCTCATCATTAAATGTATGAATGTAATGCATTGGAAGTAAAACTAGTTTATCATCAGATTTTCTCTTCATTCTAAATTTCCACCAAGATAAAACAGATTTTGCATCACGTAAATCATATTCTAGATAATCAGGATAACCCACTTCATCAAAACCTAAAATTTCAAATTTATCAAGAATACCAACGTTTACTGCTTTAATTTCTTCCAAAGACATAAATTCTCCCCATGGTAAATTTATATCATAGAATCTGCCATCTTCAGAAAAATAGGAATAAGCTTTTTCAAAATCACCATTTTCAAATGCATACATTACTTTTCTAACAGTATTGATGTTTTCGTGATTTATATATATTGTGCCATTTTTCCTCTCATAATAGCTTTCATTAACAGCATTAAATACATTTTGATTTGCATATTCAAATGCAAATTTTATTTTTGTTGCATCTTCATTTAAACGATATAATCTATGATATGGCATATCTACCTTAGCTCCAGTAGTTTTATTAACACCGTATATTCTTTCCCAAGTTTGAACCCATATCTGATTACCTTGTTTATATTCTATAGCATCAGGATACGCTGGTTCATCTCTAACAATAGAAAAATATTCAAAATTCCCATTCCACCATTTCATATTATTCATGAATTGCTCTTTTGTCCAACCCTTAAAATCTTTATTTAAACCTGTGCCGTTTTTAATTCTAAATTTATCATCTAAAATTGAGGTTGCCTTATCAAAATCACCACTAACAACTGCTTGGTTAAAAGATTCAACAAGATTGATGCCTGGATGATCGTTATATACTATACCATTTTTTTGCTTTTGTGCTGTAAGAGAAAAAAAAGATAAAAAAGTAATTAATAATATAATTGATTGTTTCATGTGTTTATATTTTTTTAATAAATTATTCTTCAGATTCTAAAGACATCATCATTCCCGTTGCATCAAAATAATCACCTACAGTAAGAATTAAACCATTCTCATTAAAGTCCCAGTAATGATAAGATCTTAAAGTAATAGGTTTTTGGGATGCAGTATGTGTGGCTGTCCACACTCCATATACTCTAACACTCCCATTTAAATTACCTAATGAATCACTTCCAGGTAACCAATAAGTAGGATTAAAAACCATGTTTTCGAATTCATCTTGATACATTTTAACATCGCTAATACAGCCATCTTTATCTTGCATTTCTGAACCATATCTTGGTGGTTCATGTTGTAAATCATCTGAGAGCATTGCAATTTGAGATTCTAAATCTTCA
>CAZYIL010000093.1:0-6659 GCA_964646945.1 uncultured Marinoscillum sp.
ATCAATTTCCATAAAAACTTATACCGGTAATAATAAATTATATTCCTTAAAAAAAATCACTTCCTATATTTGGAGATGGTCTCTATTCAAGAGATTGGTTATTTGTAAAAGATCATGTTAAAGCAATAGATCTAATTTTTCATAAGGGTAGGATAGGGGAAACTTATAATATTGGTGGAGACAATGAAATGACAAATATTGATTTAGTTAAAATTATTTGTTCATTAATCGATGAAAAGCTTCAAAATAAGAAGGGGGAAAGTGAAAAATTAATAACTTTTGTTGAAGATAGACCTGGCCATGATAGAAGATACGCCATTGACTCAAGTAAATTGAAAACAGAATTAGGTTGGTATCCATCAACAAGCTTTAAAAAAGCAATATCACAAACAATTGACTGGTATTTAAATAATTCATCTTGGTTAAAAAATATTACAACAGGAAATTATATGGAATATTATAATTCTATGTATGAGAATAGATAAAATCATTATATAATTATTTTTAGAAGTTAATAATATTAAAAATTTTATGAAGGGAATAATATTAGCAGGTGGATATGGTAAAAGATTATATCCAATAACTAAGGCAGTAAGTAAACAACTAATGCCAATTTTCGATAAACCAATGATATATTATCCTCTTTCTGTATTGATGGAAGCAGGTATTAGAGAAATCTTAATTATTACGACAAAAGAAGACAATCATCAATTTAAAAACTTGTTGGGTGATGGAACAAGTATTGGTTGTAATTTTTCTTATAAAATACAAGAAAAACCAAATGGATTAGCCCAAGCTTTTATAATTGGTTCTGATTTTATTGGGAAAGATAAAGTTGCTCTTGTATTAGGTGATAATATTTTTTATGGCTCTGGTTTTTCAAAATTAGTTAGATCTTTTTCAAGAATTAAAGGTGCTGCAGTATTTGCGTACCAAGTAAAAAACCCTGAACAATATGGGGTTGTTGAGTTTGACAATTCTTTCAATGCGATTTCTTTAGAAGAGAAGCCTAAAAATCCAAAATCAAATTATGCTATTCCTGGATTATATTTTTATGATAATCAAGTTGTTCAAATTGCCAAAACAATTAAACCATCAAAAAGAGGTGAATATGAAATTACTGATATAAATAATAAATATTTGTCTATGGGAAAATTAAAAGTTGGATTAATTGATAGAGGTACTGCTTGGCTTGATACTGGCACTTTTGATTCACTTTCCGATGCATCTGAATTTGTAAGAGTAATTGAAAAAAGACAAGGTTATAAAATAGGCTGTATAGAAGAAGTGGCATTTAGAATGGGATATATTAATTTTAGGCATTTAAAATTAATTGCTAATAATTATATTGATAGTGATTATGGTAAATATTTAAGAAATATTAAAAAATAATATTAATTGAAAACTCAATAAATATAATGAGTAATAAAGTTTCAATATCTAAAATAAGCGGAAAATCATATACTATACCAGAAAAATTAAATGATGAATCTTCTATAAATAACTTTTTATCAAATCATAAAAATAAGAAAGTTGTAGTTGTACAAGGTTTGGGATTTGTTGGAGCTGTTATGTCTTTAGTATGTGCTAATTCAAAAAAAAATGAATATGCAGTAATTGGAGTTGATCTGGCAGATAAAAATAATTTTTGGAAAATAAAATCAATTAATGAAGGTGTTTTTCCAATTAAATCATCTGATTCTAAAATAGATGATTTTTACAAATCATCTAGAGAGAAAAATAATTTTTATGCTACTTATGATTCTTATGCATATTCCAAAGCTGACGTTATTATTGTTGATATTAATTTAGATGTTAATAAGAAAATGAACTTTAATAATGACTTAATTGATTATAATGTTAATTTAACTTCCTTCAAAAAAGCGATAAAATCAATTGGTTTAAATTGTAAAGAGGATATTTTAATATTAGTTGAAACAACAGTTCCTCCTGGTACTTGTAAAAAGGTAATTTATCCAATAATAAAAAAATCATTAAGTGAAAGAAACCTTAATACCACTAAGTTTAAATTAGGACATTCATATGAAAGAGTTATGCCTGGGCCAAATTATATTGATTCAATTAAAAATTATTATAGAGTGTATTCAGGGATTGACAAACAGTCTTCAAAAGCTACTGAGAGTTTTCTTAAAACAATTATTTCTACTAAAAAATATCCTTTAACGAAGTTAGGAAATACTAATTCCACTGAACTTGCTAAAGTTTTAGAAAATTCATATAGAGCAACAAATATTGCTTTTGCTGTAGAATGGTCTCGTTTTGCAGAGGAGTCTCAAGTAAATTTATATGAAGTAATCGATGCTATAAGGATGAGACCCACTCATTCTAATTTAATGTACCCAGGAATTGGTGTAGGAGGATATTGTTTGACTAAAGATCCCCTATTAGCATCTTGGTCAAGAAAAAATCATTTTGGTTCTAATCAAACTTTAGAAAAAAGTGAGATAGGAGTAGAAACAAATGATAAAATGCCAATTTTTGCATTTAAATTTATGAAAAAAGTATTTAAGTTAAGTAATTTAAAAAATAAAGTGCTTTTATTTTTAGGAGTATCATATAGAAGTAATATTTCTGATACTAGATATTCTCCAGTAGAAACATTGTATAATCATTGTATTAATGATGGTGGAAAAATTTTATTACATGACCCATTTGTATCTTTCTGGGAAGAGTTAAATATAAAAATCAATCAAGATTTAAATTCAATACTAAAAAGCAGTCTAGATATTTTGATTATAACTACTTTACATGATGAATATAAAAACTCAAAAGAATTAATTGAAAAATTAATGAAAAAGAAAAAAATGATGATTTTGGATACAGTGGGATTATTTTCTGAATACGAGATTAATAAGTTGAAAAAATTACATAATTTAAAAGTTCTTGGAAGGGGAGATTTATAAATAAAATTATGATTAATAGAAAAGTATTTATATTAGGTGGCGGTGGATTTATTGGCTCTGCTATTGCAAAAATTTTAGCTAAAAGAAAAGGTTATGATATCACAATTGGTGATAATTTTTGTAATAATCAAAATGATAATGAATTCATATCATTTATAAAAAAAAATAAAATTAAATTAATTGATGCTGATTTTACGGACATAAATGAATTTAATAAGTTAGATAAAGAATACGATGATTTTTACATGTTAGCATCTAAAATAGGAGTTAATTATACTCTTGAAAAACCAGATGAGGTAATTAGGGTTAATACTTTATTAATTTTTAATTCGCTTGAATGGGTTAAAAAGGCAAAAGTTAAAAATGTTTTATTTACATCAACTAGTGAGTGTTATTCAGGTACAATTGATAGGTTTGGATATAAAATACCCACACCTGAAGATATTCCTCTTTGTATAGACCCAATTGATCATCCTAGATTTACTTATGCTGTAACAAAAATGTTAGGTGAATCTGGATTTTTAAATTATTCTAGAATATTCAAGTTTAATTGTAAAATAATTAGGTATAATAATATTATAGGTCCTAAAATGGGTTTTGGTCATATCATTCCTCATTTAGTAGAAAGATTTTTAATAAATGAAAATCCATTTAAAATTTATGGAGCAGATCAGACCCGTTCTTTTTGTTATATAGATGATGGTTCTTTAGGTACCATTCAGGCAATGGAATGTGAAGAAGCTAAAAATGATATTTTTCATATAGGAAATGATAATGAAATCACTATTGAAAAATTTGTTAAAAAAGCTGGTGAATTCTTTAATTTTAAAGGTGATTATATAATTGCTCCTACTTATCCAGGTTCAGTTTCAAGAAGATGTCCAGATTTAAATAAATCAAAAAAAATTCTTGGCTTTAAAATTAATTATAAATGGGAAGATGCATTAAATCTAACTCTGAAATGGTATAAAGATTATTTTGAAAAAAATCCAGATAAAAAATATTTTAAAAAACCAGATAATTTATATAATTAATAATGTATTTATTTTTTAAAAGAATAATTGACATATTGTTGTCATCCATTGCTTTGATAATTTTGTTTCCTATATTTTTAATTGTTATGTTAATATTACTATTTACTGGAGAAAGAGAGGTTTTTTATTTACAAAAAAGAGTGGGTTATAAGAATAGATTATTTAAAATTATAAAATTCGTAACTATGGTAAAAAATAGTCCAAATATTGGGACCGGAAGTTTAACATTAAGGAATGATCCACGAGTTTTACCTTTCGGGAAGATTTTAAGAAAAACAAAAATAAATGAACTTCCTCAAATTTTTAATGTTTTAATTGGTGATATGTCAATTGTTGGTCCAAGACCTCAAATGGAAATTGATTTTGAAAAATTTCCTTCTAATTTTAGAAATGATATCTATAAATCTAAACCTGGAATTACAGGAATTGGTTCTGTTGTTTTTAGAGATGAGGAAAAGTGGATTTCGGAACATAAAGGAAATAAACACAAGTTTTACAAAGAAAAAATTGCTCCTTATAAAGCAAAACTAGAAATTTGGTATTTAAATAATAAATCACATTTTGTTGATTTAAAATTAATTATAATTACAGCTTGGGTAATACTATTTCCTAGTTCTAATATTTTAAGAATTTTTTTTCATAATATACCTCTAAAGCCATCATATATTAACTGATCTTAATAAATTCATTTCTAATTTTTATTAAAACATCTTTAACAATAATCCATCCACATATTAAAATGAATCCAAAAAATGTAAAAAATAAAACGATTTGAGATCTTATTGGATATGATTTTTCTAAAGGTAAAGTAACTGGATCAATTATAGTAAATATAGGTGTGTTTTTTTGAACATCTATTGCAACTTTCTCCTTTGTAGATGCCAGCTCATTATAAACCGAGCTTGCAATATTATATTCTGTTTCTAATCTATTTAATTTATTTAAAAATAAATCAGATCGAATATTTTTATTTCTATCCTTGAAATTAGCTAAACTATCTTGAAGTATATAAAATGATTTCTTACTGGATTCTAATTGATCTAACGTAAAACTATAAACTGATTTTATATTTTTTAATTTAAAGTTAATTATGCTTTCTTGGAGAGTTTCTTCAGCTGTCTTAGCAATTTCAGCAGATATAGAAGCAATTTCATCTTTAACAGTAAGTTTTATATATCCATCTTTTTCATTTACTTCTATACCAATTATATCATTTAAGTCTTTATGTAAAGAATAATCTTCATAATTTAACATAATATAATTATTGTCTTTTAAATTAGAATTAACTGATTCTTTATTAAAAAAGCCTGAAATGAAACTTAATATATTAAAAGAAAAAAAAGTCTTTTTGGTTAAGAGATATTCTCTGTAGGTTATTTTTTTATTATTAAAAATAATTCCCTGATCAAGTATCTTATTTTTAAATGGAGCTGAATTTATCAAATTAGGATAGAGACTCGTTGGGACATCTGAGGATAATTCACTGTTTGATAGATTTATACCTGCAAGACCAGCTAAACTTGATATACTAGGATTTCCATCAATTTTTTCGTAATGTGGATAGAAAGTTGAAGAAGCTTCATAAATCTTTGTTTGAAAAACACTATACACTAAACCAATAATAAAAAATATAATAATTTTTTTATAAATAATAAATCTTTCATTCCATAATTTATAAATAACTTCAATTAAAGATATATAATCATTATCAAGTTCTTTTTTTTTTAAATTATTTTTCATTAGTAATTATATCATTTTGTTGAGCACATAATTTAAAATACCACCATGATTATAATAATCTATTTCTATTTCAGAGTCTATTCTTAGTATTCCCTTAACTTTTAAATCATCAAAGTAAATATCTACATTTTTTTTAACTTTTAAATTATCTAATTTAATTTTTACTATTTCTGTTCCTTTAATATTGATTTCTTCAAATTTTAATATTTGAATAGGCATAACCCCCATTCCAATAAGATTACTTCTATGGATTCTTTCAAAACTTTTTGCTATAACTGCTTTTACACCTAGTAATTTGGTTCCTTTAGCTGCCCAATCTCTCGAAGAACCTGATCCATATTCTTTTCCTCCAACTACAATAGTGTCAGTATTATTTTTAATGTATTTCATAGCAGCTTCATAAATAGTCATCAATTTATTCTCTGGGTGGTAGATGGTTAATCCTCCTTCTCTATTAACAAGTTTGTTTTTGATTCTAACATTAGAAAAAGTACCTCTTACCATAACCTCTTCATTACCTCTCCTTGAACCATAAGAATTAAATTGTTTAACATCTACTTTATTATCTGATAAATATTTTCCAGCGGGATGTTCTTTTAAAAATTTTCCAGCAGGTGATATATGGTCAGTGGTAATAGAATCTCCTAGATAAAGTAATATTCTTCCATCAATTGAATAATTTTTATTTTTGACATTCATGTTGTTAAAAAAGGATGCTTTTTTAATATATGTGGATTTTTGTTTCCAATTATATAGAGATGATTTGTTTACATTTAGATTTTTCCAATAATCATCACCTTCAAAAATGAAAGAATAAGTTTTTTTAAATTGGTTTTTTGTTACCACATTTGAAACTATGTTTTCAATTTCTTGATTGGATGGCCAGATATCTTTTAAATAAATACTTTTTCCACCTTCACCTTTTCCTATTTCTTCATTTAATAAATTAATGTTAATTTTT
>CAZYIL010000094.1:0-6548 GCA_964646945.1 uncultured Marinoscillum sp.
AAATTAGCTGGATCACCTCCAGATAATTTAATAATATCCATTGTAGCCATTGCTAAACCAGCACCATTGACCATACAGCCAACATTTCCATCTAGTTTAACATAACTTAACCCAACTTTATTTGCTTCAATTTCTGCAGGATCTTCTTCAGTTAAGTCTCTTAGTTCTTCGATATCTTTGTGTCTAAAAATTGCATTATCATCAATATTAACTTTTGCATCTACAGCTAGAATTTGATTATCAGATGTTTTAAGAACAGGATTGATTTCAAACATGGAAGCATCAATGCTTTCATATGCATTGTACAATGAAAAAATAAATTTTATCATCTCTTTAAGCCCTTGACCCTTTAATCCGAGAGCAAAAGCAACTTTTCTTGCTTGAAACGCTTGAAGACCAATTGTTGGGTCTATCCATTCTTTTATAATTTTTTCTGGAGTTTCCTCTGCAACAGTTTCAATATCCATACCGCCTTCAGTGGAAGCCATTATAACGTTACATCCCTTTACTCTATCAAGTAAAATACCTAGATAAAACTCTTTTGGTTCTTCATCTCCTGGATAGTACACGTCTTCTGCGATTAAAATTTTGTTAACTACTTTACCAGAGGGTCCTGTTTGATGAGTTACAAGAGTGCCATTTAAAATATTTTTTGCTTTTTCTTCAGTATCTTCAATACTTTTGGCTAACACAACTCCATTGGAACCTGTTTCTTTAATTGTGCCCTTTCCACGTCCACCTGCATGGATTTGAGCTTTAACAACAAAAATATTAGAATCATTTTTGCCTGAGAGTTTAGAAGCAGCATCTTTAGCTTCAGCTGGAGATGAAGCAACATAGCCTTCTTGAATTTTTACTCCAAAAGATTTAAGAATCTCTTTCGCCTGATATTCGTGGATATTCATAACTTAATATTAATGATAAAATAAATTATTACAAATTAATAATACTACATAATTAATGATAATTATTTGATTTATTAAGTAATTTAGAAACATGTTACTAGAAGGAAAACAGATTTATAAATCTTATAATAAAATTAAAGTTCTTGATGGCATTGATATTAATATCTCTTCAGGTGAAATTGTTTCAATAGTTGGCAAATCAGGTGCTGGAAAATCTACGTTATTGTATATATTAAGTACACTTGAAACCCCAGACAAAGGAAATGTCTTTATTGATGGAATAAATTTAAATTCATTATCCAATAATCAGATTGCACATTTCAGAAATCAAAATATAGGCTTCGTGTTTCAATTCCATAATCTATTACCTGAATTTAATACTTTAGAAAACGTATGCCTTCCTGGGTATATGACTAATAAAACAAAAAAAGAAGTTGAAAATCAAGGAACAACACTTTTGGAGTTTTTAGATTTGAAGGATAGAATGTTTCACAGGCCTAATGAGCTTTCTGGAGGAGAACAACAAAGAGTTGCTGTTGCTCGATCATTAATTAATAATCCTTCAATTGTTTTTGCAGATGAACCTTCAGGTAACCTTGACTCATCTAATTCTAAAAAGCTATTTAATTTAATTAAAAAGTTAAATAAAGAGTTTAATCAGACTTTTATTTTAGTAACTCATAATATGGAGTTTGCGTCTATAGCAAAAAGAATACTAAAAATTAAGGACGGAAAAATTAATTGATTGCTTAAATACTTAATGTTGAGAAAAGGGATTTATTTTATGCTCTTTGCAACGATATTTTTCCTCGTTGTAAAAATAGGAGTAAAGCTATTGCCACATATTCCAGCAATGGAAATAGTTTTCTTTCGATGTTTGATATCTTTTGTGATAAGCTATGTAATCCTTAAATCTCAAGACGTATATATTTTTGGAAACAACAAATTTCTTCTTTGTATGAGAGGAATATTTGGTACAATTGGTTTGTATTTATATTTTGTAATTCTTCAGAATATTCCACTAGCAACTGCATCAACCATAATTTATTTAACACCAGTATTCACATCTCTTATTGGTGTATTCATATTAAAAGAAAAAATGAGTCTTTTACAATGGATATGTATTTCTTTTGCGTTTTTAGGAATATTGTTAATTCAAGGATACGATCAAAGAGTTACTCCAAATTATCTTTTATTAGGATTATTAGGAAGTTTTTGTGCAGGTTGTGCTTATAATATCATTAGATATTTACGTAAGAAGGAACACTCTTTAGTTCTAATGATATATTTTCCAATGATTGCATGCCCTATAGGTGGAGTCATTAGTTATTTTAACTGGGAAAATCCTAGTTTGTATGATTTATCTATTTTGATTGGGATAGGAGTAGTTACTCAATTTGCTCAGTATTTTATGACAAAATCTTTTCAAAGTGATAAAGTATCAACCGTTTCTATTATTACTTATTCAGAAATATTATTTGTCATAGCAATTGGTTATAAATTTTTTGATGAATCTTTTAATACTTTAACTTATATAGGAATGTTTATGGTGGTATCTAGTGTTATTATAAGTATTTTATATTCGTCATCAAAATTTAGTTTAATTGAAAAATAAATGATTTTTGTTTATGTTTGTTAAAAATAAACTATTATGAAAAAAATTATATCTTATTTTCAACATTCAATTTTATCTATTTTTATAATTTTTGCAGCCATTCTGTCTTGTGAGGAACTTGAAGATGAAGTAACTAATAGTTTAACTGATACTGTATCTATTTTTGACACGATTAGTGTTATGGATACCCTTATCCATATAGACAGTTCTTCTTTTGTTTTGGTTGGAGAATGGGATGCGATTACTTTTGATGAAGATACATTCATGGATTTTACCACTTCAGATGATTGGGCAAGGGTAACTATGACAGCACCTACTATCTTAAAGCCAGTTCATGAATATTATTTTAGAGATTATAGTCATCATGATCTTGATACATTCAGAGAAAGAGGTGTTTATGCTGTGTTAGGAGATTCTATTTATATTCTTCCAATTTGGAGTAATGATACTTCTCGTGGTCATGAGTATCATCACCCTGATAGTGGCTACCATCATCCTGATGATGAACATATGGAATTTATGAGGATGTGGTTCAATTTAAGTGCTACAAATGATACATTGACTATGAAAGATTCATATGAAGATTCTACGGGAACACTTAGAACAGGTACATTTATTTTCAAGAAGATTTAAAATAAGCTTTTTGTAAGGAGAGATTAATTTCTTTTTCATTACTATATAATTTATCATAACTCAATTAAATCTTTTTAAATTTTCTTTTATTTTAGATTTCTTAATTAGCATTGCTTTCTATAATTTCATTTAATGATAAAAAAAATTTATTCTGATTCTCTAGGCCTTCTTACTGATCTTTATCAATTAATGATGTGTTATGGGTATTGGAAAAAAGGAATACATCAAAAGCAATCTTCTTTTAATCTTTTTTTTAGGAATAACCCGTTTAAAGGAGCTTATTCAGTTACATGTGGTCTAGATTATGTCATAGATTATTTAAATAATTTTAAATTTTCAAAAGAAGATATTAGCTACTTGTCTAGTTTAAAAACAGAAAATGGAAATAAATTATTTGAAAAGAAGTTTTTAGAATTTTTACAAAAATTCAAATTTGAATGCGATGTAGATGCAATAGAGGAGGGGAGAGTAGTTTTTCCTAATGAACCCCTTCTAAGAATTACAGGCCCTCTTTATCAGTGTCAGCTTCTTGAAACTTCCCTTGTAAATATCATTAATTTTCAGTCTTTGATTGCCACAAAAGCTTCTAGGATGTATTTGGCTGCCAATGGTGATCCTATCTTGGAATTTGGCTTAAGAAGAGCTCAGGGCATAGATGGTGCTCTTTCGGCGAGTAGAGCGTCCTACATAGGAGGTTGTTCAAAGACTTCTAACGTTTTGGCTGGAAAACTTTTTGATATTCCTGTGAGTGGAACTCATTCACATAGCTGGGTTCTATCTTTTGATTCAGAGGAAGAAGCTTTTAGATCTTACGCCGAAGTAATGCCTGATAACTGTATTCTACTTGTTGATACCTATGACACTATGGAAGGTGTATTAAATGCTATTAAAATAGGAAAAGAATTAAAAAATAAAGGGAAAAGCCTTCTAGGAATCCGAATAGATTCAGGAGATCTTGCCTATCTCAGTAAAAAAGCAAGAAAACTACTTGATAAAGAAGACCTTGAGGGTGTAAAAATTGTGGCAAGTAATGATTTAGATGAGTCTCTATTGACAAGTTTAAAATATCAAAAATCAAAAATTTCTGTTTGGGGGATAGGAACAAAACTCATTACTGCCTATGATAATCCTTCTTTAGGAGCTGTTTATAAGCTTTCTTCTCTACAAGATGAGAATGGTCAGTGGGTCAGAAAACTCAAGCTTTCAGAACAAAAATTAAAGATAAATAATCCTGGTATTCATCAAGTAAGACGATTTTTTAGAAACAATAAATTTTTGGGTGATATGATTTATGATATAAACCTTAAGAATAATTCTGGTGTCATGATTGATCCTAATGATTCCACTAAATCTAAAAAATTTCTCAATAGTAATATAGAAAAAGAGGATTTACTAAAATCTATTTTCAAAAACGGAAAACTTCTTTATAAATCTCCTTCAATTCATAAAATCAGAGATAAATTAATCAGTGATTTGGGTTATATTGACAAGACTCATAAAAGACTAGAAAATCCTCATAACTATCCAGTAGGCTTAGAAAAATCTCTTTTTGAAGAGAAAAATAAAATGATTTTGGAGTTAAGAAAAAAATGAAAACATTAGTTATTGTGGATCTTCAGAATGATTTCATCAAAGGGGGTTCTTTGGAAGTTCCTGATGGAGACAGCATTGTTGATCCTATCAACAATATAATCAACAATTATGACCTCATTCTTGCAACCAAAGATTGGCATCCTAAAGATCATGTAAGTTTTGCTTCAAATCATCAAAATAAAACTGTTGGAGACATTATCACTTTAAATGGAATTGATCAAGTTTTGTGGCCAGATCATTGTGTCCAAAATACTTTTGGTTCAGATTTCCCTGAATCTTTAAATGTAACCAATCTAAAAAAGGTAATATATAAAGGGATAGAGAAGCAAATAGATAGTTATAGTGGTTTTTTTGATAATGGAAAAATAAGCTCTACAGGTTTATCTGATTATTTAAAAGAAAAAGGTTTAAAAAAAATAGACTATGTTGGTCTTGCAACAGATTATTGTTTAAAATATACTGCTTTGGATTCTGTTTCAGAAGGTTTTCAAACAAGGGTTCTTGTTAATTGTATAAAAGGTATTGAGGCAAAAGGTTGTGAAAGAGCTTTAAAAGATATGAAATCTAAAGGAATAGAGTTGGTCTAATTATTATCGACAGAACTCATATGATTAATGAGTTCAATTATTTTTGATGAGTATCCCCATTCATTATCATACCATCCAACCACTTTCACAAAGTTATCGTTGAGCATAATTCCAGCTCCAGCATCAAATATAGAAGTTCTAGAATCTCCTATAAAATCTGTAGAGACAACATCTTCATCGGTATATCCCATGATTCCTTTTAACTCATTTTCTGACGCGTTTTTCATTGCAGAACAAATTTCCTTGTAAGAAGTTTTGATTTTCAGATTTGCAGTTAAATCTACAACCGAAACATCTAATGTTGGAACTCTAAATGCCATACCTGTAAGTTTACCATTTAAATCTGGGATAACTTTTCCTACAGCTTTAGCTGCTCCAGTAGACGAGGGTATAATATTAGAAAATGCAGCTCTTCCACCTCTCCAATCTTTTTGAGATGGACCATCAACAACTTTTTGAGATGCTGTAGCAGCATGAACCGTTGTCATTAGCCCACTAGTTATTTCAAAATTATCATTTAACACTTTTGCCATAGGGGCAAGGCAATTAGTTGTGCAGGATGCATTAGATACAAAATCCATATCAGATGTATATGATGAATGATTTACCCCCATTACGAACATAGGTGTATCATCTTTTGAAGGGGCAGACATAATAACTTTTTTAGCACCGGAAGATAGATGACCTTTAGCAGATTCTTTATTCAAAAACAAACCTGTTGATTCTACAACATATTCGGCATTGATTTTAGACCAATTTAGATTTGAAGGGTCTTTTTCATTGGTCACTCTAATTTTATTACCATTAACGACTAGATTATTTCCTTCAACAGACACTTTTCCATCAAATTTACCATGTGTGGAATCATATCTTAACATATAGTTCATATAGTCAGTATCTATAAGATCATTAATTCCGACTACTTCTACATTTTTATTTATTATTGCAGCCCTGAACACTAGCCTTCCAATTCTACCAAATCCGTTAATTGCAATTTTAATTTTACTCATATAGGTATTTTAAATCTTTCGCAAAGCTAGTAAATCAATTTTTTTAATTCAAATTAAATTCATATATCAATTTTTTATCTGATAATACTTTTGTAATTATTTGTGTCCTAATATATTTGCATCTGAAAATGGTCCCTTCGTCTAGGGGTTAGGACGCCAGGTTTTCATCCTGGAAACAGGGGTTCGATTCCCCTAGGGACTACAA
>CAZYIL010000095.1:0-6543 GCA_964646945.1 uncultured Marinoscillum sp.
AGGCAATTTTAATTTGTCAATTTGGTGGTATTGGAGGAATTATTTTAGGCTTAATTTTTGGTTTAGCAGTAACATATTTAATGAGCGGTGTATTTTCAATTCCATGGTTATGGATATTTCTTGGTATTTTAATTAGTACAATTGTAGGAATAATTAGTGGATACATACCTGCCAATAAAGCAAGTAATTTAGATCCAATAGAGGCTTTAAGATATGAATAAATTTTAGATAAAGGTTATTCCGAAAAATTTATTTAAAAAAGTAACTATAAAAATAGATCCTAATATTAAAGGACATATATATGAAATTGAGAAAACTATATAGTGTTCTAAAAATGAATTTTTAAAACTTTTGTTTCCTATAGATATTTCTTCAATTAAATTTTCTTTCTTCCAAACATAAGCAACAAAAACCGTAATTAAGAAACCTCCTAAAGGGAGTAATGTATCATTCGAAACATGGATTATAAAAGTCATAAAATCAATCGTTTTTGTTGATCCAATATAAGTAATAAAGTTTGAAAAGAATTCGAATTTACCTTGAGCTAACATAGAAGGGATTCCCAACACAAAAACCATAAAAGCTATGATCCATACTGAAAACTTTCTATCAATTTTATATTCATCTACTACATAAGAAACAGGCACTTCAAGTAAAGAAACCGTAGAGGTTAAAGCAGCAAAAGTTAGAAGTATAAAAAAAGCAGAGCCTATAATAGTACCACTCAAAACACCTAATGATTGAAAAATTTCTGGTAGAATTGTAAAGATTAATCCAGGCCCTCCTTCAACAACTAAATTAGATGAGAAAATAAATGGAAAAATCACTAATCCTGCCAGAAAAGCTATACCAACATCTGATAATGTAATTAAAGCAGCTGATTTAATAATGTTATTATCTTTTTTGATATAACTACCATATGTTATTAACATACCCATACCTAGTGATAATGAAAAAAAAGCTTGACCAAGTGCGCTACTAGCAACTTTTAAATTAATTTGACTAAAATCAGGAATTAAATAAAATTTAATTCCTTCTATAGAATTTGGAAGTGTAATAGCATAGAATATTAAACATATCATTAAAAGAATTAAAGAAGGCATTAATATCTTTGATGCTTTTTCAATTCCGTTAGCAATTCCTTTGGATACGATAAATGCCGTAATGAACATAAATAAAAAAGACAGTAAAGATGCTTGAGTAATATTGTTTGTATAATTATAAAATTCTCTACCTATTTCAAAATTACCTTTTAACATTTCAAAAACATACCCTAAAACCCAACCTGCAACTACTGAGTAAAATGATAAAATTAAAACACCTGTAATAACACCCATTTTACCAATAAAATCCCATTTTTTATATCCTAATTTTTTAAAAGATCCTATTGCATTTTTTTTTGATTTTCTACCTATAGCAATTTCTGAAACAATAACTGGAAAGCATAAAATAAAACAAAAAAATAGATACATTAGCAAAAATGCAGCACCACCACCTTTTGATACTTCAATTGGAAATTTCCATATGTTACCTAATCCAACTGCAGACCCAGCTGCTGCTAAAATAAATCCAATTTTTGAATTAAAATTCCCTCTTGAATTCATGAATATATAATTTTTCTATATTAAATATATGGAAATTTGAAGCATTAAAGCATTTAGTATATGATATTATAAAATATTAAAGATATCATAACCATTTTTATCGATGATTTGATCTGCAATTCTCCTTCTAGTCTCTTTTACATTAATTGGCTTTATTTTAGTAAATCTTCTTAAACCAATTAACATTAGATTTAATTCATCCTTAGATGCAAAATTAAGTAACGCTTCTTTACCAGATTTAGATATACTGACACAAGTATCATACATTAATGATTGTGCAATATCAAAATAAATAGATGATTCATTTTTACTGTATTTATTTATGATTTTTTCAGATCTTAATAGTGATGATTCAGCAGCATATAAATCAATTATCATATCAGCTATATTCATTAAAATTTCTTGTTCATCTGTAATTTTATTTTTAAAATGAAGAGCTGCCTTACCTAAAACCATTAATACGGCTTTTTTTAAATTTTTTATACTTTCATGTTGTTCAGAAAAGATTGATTGCTCATTCTTAGTATCAAATGAGGGGACAGATAGTAATTCTTCAGAAACAGCTAAAGCACTAGAAGTTATATCTAATTCACCTTTAGAAGCTCTTTTTAAAATTATTCCTACCAAAAGCATTCTGTTTATTTCACTTGTACCTTCATAAATTCTTGAAATTCTAGCATCTCTATAAGCTCTAGCCATTGGAGCTTCTTCAGAAAATCCCATACCACCATATATTTGAACACCTTCATCTACAACATAGTCAAGAATTTCTGAACCATATACTTTAGAAATAGCACATTCGATCGCAAACTGATCTAAAGATTTAATTTCAGCTTCAGATTTCTTTAAGCCTTTATCTATTAATTCCAATACTTTATTATCTATATCTTGACCAGCCCTGTATGATAAAGCTTCACAAGCATAAGTTTTACATACCATTTGAGCAATTTTATTTTTGATAGCACCAAATGAAGAAATAGGCTTTCCAAATTGAATTCTTTCATTTGAGTAATTAACTGAATAATTAATAACTTCTCTGCATCCTCCTAAAACACCTGCTCCTAATTTGATTCTACCTATATTAAGTACGTTTAATGCAATTTTAAATCCATTTTCCCTTTTAGATAATAGGTTTTCTACTGGAACTTTGCAATCGTTAAAAAAAATTTGCCTAGTAGAAGAGCCTTTAATCCCAAGTTTTTTTTCTTCTTCATTCATTGTTATTCCTCCAAATGATTTTTCAACTATAAAAGCAGAAAGAAATTTATCATTATCAATTTTAGCAAAAACTATAAACACATCAGCGATACCACCGTTAGTTATCCACATTTTTTGTCCATTAATTAAAAAATGTTTACCATCATTTGAAAGTTTGGCTTTTGTTTTAGCTGCATTTGCATCTGAACCAGAATCCGGTTCTGAAAGACAATATGCCCCTTTCCATTTACCAGAGACTAATTGAGGAAGATATTTGTCTTTTTGATCTTTACTCCCAAAATATAATATTGGAAGTGAAGCAATAGCTGTATGAGCACCGTAAGCTGTAGAGAATGATCCAGTAGAGCCAATAATATCAGCAATCAACATACTTGTATTAAAACTCATATTTAGGCCTCCATATTCTGATGGAATGCATATTCCAAGTAGCCCTAAATCACCAGCTTTTTCAATTAATGACACCATTAAACCTTCTTTATTATTATCAATATCCAATATATTAGGATATATTTCTCTTTCAACAAATTCCTTACAAGCATCTGCCATCATCCTTTGGTCATCATTAAAATCATCAATAGTAAACATTGAATCAAATGAAATATTATGAATTAAAAACTCTCCACCAATTAATGATTTTTTTATAGCTTCAGTTTTCATATCTATAAATTAAGTTTTTTTTAACTAAATGTTATAAGTTAATTATCTAGATTTATTCTAAAATTGAAATGAAGATTAAATCTTAGTTAAATTTAAAACAAAATAACTTTTTATCTAAACATTTACTATTTAGAGTTTAAGATTTCTTAAATCAACAGGAACAACTTTTGAAACTCCTTGTTCTGGCATAGTGATTCCATAAATAATGTCAGTATTTATCATAGTTCTTTTGTTATGGGTAACTATTATAAATTGCGAATCCTTAGAAAATTTTTTAATAATTTTATTAAACTTATCAATATTATTATCATCTAAAGGTGCGTCAACTTCATCAAAAACACAAAAAGGAGCTGGTTTTAACAAATAAACTGCAAATAATAATGAAGTAGCTGTTAAAGTTTTTTCACCACCAGAAAGTTGATTAATAGATATGGGGTTTTTCCCCTTTGGTTTTGCTAAAATATCAATGGATGATTCCAAAGGGTTATTTTCATCAGATAATAATAAATCACAATCATCATCTTCAACAAACAATGATCTAAAAACTTCTTTAAAATATATTTTGATCTTATCAAAGGATTTTAAAAAATTATCCTTAGCTGTTTTGTCAATTTCATCTATTGTTTTTAAAAGTGATTCTTTTGCTTCCACCAGATCATTTTTTTCTTTAACAATGAATTCATGCCTTTCTTTCATTTCATTATAAGTCTCCATTGCAAGAGGATTTATTTGACCTATTTTCTCAATTTTATCTTTAATTTTATTTATTCTATTAATTATATTATCATCTGTTTTGTCTTTAAATATTTTTTCATCTAATTCAGAATCTTCAAGTTCTACTTCAAATTCTATTTGAATTCTTTCTTTTACAGAATTTAACTCTAATTCTAAATCATGAATCTCATTTTTATATTCATTTATTAAAATTAGATTTTGATCTTTTTTATCTTGATTTTGTCTTATTTCTCCATCTATTGCATCTATTTTATACCTGCTTTTCTGATAATCATTTTCATAATTACTTAATTCAATTTCTAGCTTATCTTTTTGATTATATAACTTAACAAGTAATTCATCCTTGTCCGATGTCTCAGTTTTTGAATTTTTAATTTCATTTTTAGTTTTTAAAAAATCTTTCTCATTATTTTTAATTCTTTTTTGATTTAACTTATAAGTTGACGATTTATAATTAAGTTCATTTTTTAATGAAATAATTTTTTCTTTTTTCTTATTAAAAAGAATTTCTTCTGAACTTAAATCCTTAGATTTTTTGGTATATAATTTATTTAACTTAATTAATTCTTTGTTTTCTTCTAAAAATTTTTTTTCTAATTTCTTTAAATTTATTATTGACTCATTTAATTGATCTTCTAAGGAATTTAATTTTTTAACTATTTCTTCTTTACTAGATTTTTCAATTTGAATAAGATTTAAGATTTGTTTTTTCTTTGATTTAATCGATTCTAAGTTAAAAGATATAATTCTAAAATTTTCTTTTATTTCATCTAAATTAGTCGTTTTTACATGTTTTTTATCGATATCTTTTTCGTATTTAGAAAACTCTTCTTTTGTTTTTTTTAGTTTCAGGTTTAATTTTAAATTTAAATCTTCTTCTTTTTTGATTTCTTTTTTGATACTCTCTATTGAAAATGATGCTCTAGAATTACTTTCTTGATCGAGTTGAATTTTTTTATTCAAATCTTCTAATTTTAATTCTAAAAATTTTAATCTTTCTTTTTTAATATTTTTATTTTCTTCATATTTTCTTATTTTTTCTAGTTTGCTATTAACTATTGTTTGTTTATTAATTAACTCCTTTTCGCTATTTATTAAATTGGATTTTAATGACTCAAGATTAGCATTATCCTTACCAATACTTGAAGAAAGTTTGACATCTTCCAATTGTATTTTTTCCAGTTTTTTCTTTAATTCAGTTAATCGATCTTTTTTATCTTTTGTTGACTTAACAGCAAGATTAATACTCAAGTGTTTATACTCTTTTTTTAAGCTATAGAACTTTTCTGTTTGTTTAGCTTGCCTTTTTAAAGAACGTAGATTTTTTTCGATTTCATAAATTAAATCATCAACTCTTTCTAGATCACTTTCAGTATAATTGATTTTATTTAATGTTTCTATTTTTCTCTTTTTAAACTTTGATATTCCAGAAGCTTCTTCAAATAATTTAAGTCTGGAACCATCTTTATCATTTAATATATTGTCAACCATTGATAATTCAATAATTGCATAATTATTTGAAGTAATGCCTGTATCTAAAAATAAACTTGTAATATCTTTTAATCTACACTTTACATCATTCAAAAAGTATTCACTTTCACCTGATCTGAAATATTTTCTTGTAACAGAAACATTTGAATACTCAGTAGGTATGAGATTTTTTGTGTTATCAAAAGTTATAGAAACTTCAGCTAAGTTTAATTTCTTTCTAGATTTACTACCATTGAATATAATATTTTCCATTTTTTCAGACCTTAATAAAGTTGTTTTTTGCTCTCCTAAAACCCACCTCATAGCATCAACTATATTAGATTTACCACAACCATTTGGACCGACAACACCTGTTACCCCTTCATTAAAATTGATAATTGTTTTATCTCCAAAACTTTTAAATCCCTTTATTTCAATTTTATTTAGCCTCATTATGAATAAAAAGTTACCTTTGAAAAAAAACAAATATAATAATTAAAATTATGGGATTTGATTTTGAAAATATAATATACCTTTTAGGTTTACTTTTTTGGATTATCACAGCTGTGATGGGTAGAAAAAAGAAAAGCAAACCTCTTGATGAAAAGAAAATTCATCCAACTACATCTAATGAAAACAAGATCCCAAAATCATTTAGTGACCTAGTAGAACAAGTAAAAACCGAATTAGGTAATAAGGGTATGTCAGAAAGTGAAATTCCCAAAAATAAAGATAAAGAAATTTTATATAATGAAGAATCAGTAAAAGATATTGAGCAAGAAAAAGAAGTCGAAAATTTAAGTGTTTATACTAGTAAAAAATCATCAGATAATATAAAAAAACAAGATGATTATGATAT
>CAZYIL010000096.1:0-6533 GCA_964646945.1 uncultured Marinoscillum sp.
ATATTGAAAATGTTATTGAATTGTTGAAAAAGGAATTGGGGTTAAAGAAAGTTCAGCTAGTTAGTTATCACCGTAAAGGTGATTATAAAGCAAATGTTTACTCCACCATTCGCCAACCGGGAATCAAAAATTTATTTAATCTGAAAACAAAATCTAGTAAAACAAGCATTAATAACTTCATTAATTATTCTTTGAACATTATTAAAAAGAAATGTATTATAATATTTATTTCAGATTTCTTAGATAAAGATTATACTAAGAATTTAATTTCTATGTCTAAAAAACATGATTTAGTATTGATTCAAATCTATGACAAACAAGAAATCAAATTCCCAAAACTTGGTTTAGTTCCTTTACAAGAAAGTGAAAATAATACAAAAAAATGGATTAACACTTCTTCAATAAAATTTGATGATTTGTTGTTTAATACTTATTTAAATAACCATCAAATTATTAAAAAAATTTCTACAAAAAATGGAATTAACTATTTAAAAATTAGAACTGATGAAAATTATATACCACTTTTAATTAAACTATTTAAAACTAGAAACAAGTACAAATAATCATGCGTATAATTATTTACTCATTATTCCTTTTTCAATCATTTTTTGTTCAGTCTCAAGAAATAAAAGTAGAAGGCAATTTTTTAAAAGATTCAACAGAAATTGGAAATGTAATTTCTTATAATTTAAAAATTTCATATCCAAAAAATCTAGAAATAATTCTGACTGATTCAAATTATAATTATGATCCATTTGAGTTTGTTGAAAAATCATTTATTCCTACAATAAGTGATTCAGTATATAATTACGATAGCATAATATTCAAATTAACTTCTTACAGTATAGATGAAACTCAATTTCTAAAACTTCCTATTTTTATAATTAATTCCAAAGATAGTACAGAAATTTACAGCAATGTTGATTCTATAAATATTAAAGAATTTATAACTGAATTATCTGATTCTTTATCTACAAAATCGAATACAAATTTTTCGTTAGTTAATATAGAATTCAATTATCCGTTATTCTATTATATAAGTATTTCAACTATATCAACATTAGTTATCTTTTATATAATATTTAGAAAAAAAATAATTATTTATTTCAAAACCAGATTTTTAAAAAACGAATACAATAATTACATCATTAGAATGGAAAAATCCTATAATGAAATTATTAAAGAATTTAATAGAAAAAAATTTGAAAAATTGCTTTTGATTTGGAAAAGGTACAATGAAAGAATTAGTGATTTTCCCTATAGTAGTTTGACAACACATGAAATAATCAAATTAGGTGTAGCAAAGGATCTTAGCAAAATCCTTCAATCAATAGATAAAATTATATACTCTAATTACAGCTTAAATAATTTTAAAGGAAATTTTAAACAACTCATAAATCATAGTTTGAAATTATTTAACAATAAATTAAAAGAAATTAGAGATGAATAATCAATTTCCAAATAACTGGTTTTCAATTGATTGGTTTAAAATATCTACGATTAATTCATATACCTGGGAAAATTATATTTTTCTTTATTTACTTTTTTTAATTCCAATAGTTATCTTATTAAAAAACCTAATCAATTATAATAATAAAATTGAAGTTTCTATTCCTGAATATAAATTAAAGAAAAACAAACTATCTTTTTTGAGATTTATACCAAAAATTTTAATATTGACTTGTTTGATTTTATTAATTATTTCTTTATCTAGACCACAAAAAAATAATGAAAAAGTAGAAAAATGGTCTGATGGAATTGATATAATGTTAGTTTTAGACATTAGTGAATCTATGCAAATAGAAGATTTTAAACCAAATAGGCTAGAATCAGCAAAAGATGTAGCAAAAAAATTTGTTAATGGTAGATTTCAAGATAGAATAGGTTTAGTAGTTTTTTCTGGTGAATCATATTCAAGATGTCCATTAACAACTGATTATGAACTTTTAAACACATATATCGATGATATAGATTTTACCTTAATTGAAAGCAGAGGAACAGCAATAGGAAGTTCTATCGCAGTAGCTACAAATAGAATGAAAGAATCAGATGCAAAATCAAAAGTTTTAATTTTATTAAGTGATGGTGATAATACAGCAGGAAATATTGACCCTATAACTGCTGCTAAAATCGCTAAAGCATATAATGTAAAAATCTATAGTATTGCAATAGGAAAAGAGGGGAAAGTTCCTTTTGGAAAAGATTTTTTTGGAAGAACAAGATATGTAGAAAACACACTTGACGAAAAAAATTTAAGAGAGATCGCAAAAATTAGCGATGGTAATTTCTTTAGGGCATCAGATAATGAATCATTAGAAAAAATATTCAAAATTATTGACACATACGAAAAAGCTGAAATAAAAGAAAATAGATACAAAGAAACCATAGATTATTATCAATATTATTTATTGTGGTCAATTATTATTTTTATATTATGGTTATTATTAAAAAACACTTTCATCAATAACTCTCTTAACGATTAAATGTATATTAAAGATATAATTGATTCTAATAATAAACACACCACTGTAGTTGCTGTAAGCAAAACTAAACCAGTAGAAAAAATTCAAAAAATTTATAATGAAGGTCAAATAGATTTTGGAGAAAATAGAGTTAATGAATTGATTTATAAGTATCAGTTACTCCCAAAAAATATAAATTGGCATATGATTGGCCATTTACAAAGAAATAAAGTCAAACTTATCTTGCCATTTATTCATTTAATACATAGTGTAGATAACATTAGATTAATAAATAAAATAGAAAACGAAAGCAGAAAAATCAATAAAAAAACTAACATTTTGTTACAGGTTCACATTGCTCAAGAAGAAACTAAATATGGCTTTACTTTTAGTCAAGTTAAAGATTTATTCGATAATGATTTTTTTAATTCTTTTGATTATCTGAACATAAAAGGATTTATGGGAATGTCTACTTTTACAAATAATAACAATCAGATTAGAAAAGAATTTAATAATTTAAAATTGCTATTTGATGAAATTAAAGCAAAATTTAACAAGGTAAATAAAAATCTAATTTTAGATAGTCTTTCAATGGGAATGAGTGGTGATTACAAAATTGCCCTTGAAGAAGGAAGTAATATAATTAGAATAGGTTCTTTAATCTTTGGAGAAAGAGAGTAGTAATCTTTCAATTTTAAAAACAAATTACTATAATAGCATTGTGTTTTTGAATTATTAAATTATGGAGAAAACAAAAATCTATACTTATAGCACTCTATTTCTTGCAGTTTTGCTTTTCGGATACCTTGTAAATAGTATAAAAAGCACTATAGATGAAAAGACAAGGATATCTAGAATGGAAACAAAAATTATTAACAAATTAAAGATGATTAGAGGAGCACAAATCGCATATCAAGGGATTTATGGAGATTATACTTCGGATTGGAATCAATTATTAAATTTTATTGATTCTGGTAGAATCTATATAGTAGAAAGAAGAGAGGTAACAACATTATTAGAATATGGAGCTGAAGAAACCACATTATCTTTTGATACTTTAGGTAGTGTTTCAGTACTAGATTCTTTATTTAGTAATTACCCTGATTTCAACTCTAAAACTCTTTCTTTAGTTCCAGGAATAGAGAATGTACATTTTAAAATGTGGTCAGGAAAAATTGAAAAAGGTGGAGTATTGGTAAATGTAGTAGAAGTAAGAAATCCAAAACCTATTGATCCCAATAGAAGCGAAAACAATGAAGCAAATATTCATAAACCATTAAGATTTGGTTCTAGAATAAGCATAACCACAGCAGGAAATTGGGAATAATTTATTAATTGAAAAATAATTCAAAAGATCTAATAATTAAACTTAATGACAATTTCTTTCAATATGCAATTGTTGAAAAAGATGAATTAGTTGAAATCAAAAGTAATAGATTAGGATCGTTCGATTCAATCGATAAAAAAATTAATCTATTAATTGAAATAATAAAAAATAATCCTATTTTAATCAAAAATGATTGGAGCTCTGTAAAAACTTCTGTTTTAAGTACTAAATACACACTTGTTCCAAATAATCTA
This sequence comes from uncultured Marinoscillum sp., assembly GCA_964646945.1. Taxonomy (GTDB): domain Bacteria; phylum Bacteroidota; class Bacteroidia; order Cytophagales; family MED-G16. Next base: position 4,044 of record CAZYIL010000096.1, read on the forward strand.
TTTAAAAATGAATATCGTGATCTTTATTTACAAAATGTTTGTTCCTATAATAAATCAAAAGGAAAATTAGATCATTATCACCATATTAAACTAGGTTTTTACAATGTGTTTTCTATAGAAAAAAAAATACATAGTTGGTTAAAAAAATCTTTTAAAAAAAACAATATATTTCATGAGGGAAGTTCATTGATTGAAAATTTTTACAAAAATGTTTCAAATAATAAAAAACATTTTTTTATCTATTTTGACGATGAAGTATTACATGTATTAATTTTTGAAAAAAAATTATTTAATTATTATAATTTTTTTCAAATTAAAAAAAACAAATATTTAAACTATATTTTTTTAATTATAAATGAATTTAAAATTGATCAAGAAAAAATTAAAATGATTATTTCGGGAAAGAATTCTAAAACTTATTTTAATAAATTGAATTCTTATTTTAATAAAGTTTCAATTTTGGATTATGATGATTTTAAGTTAGCTAATAATGAAAATAATTTTATTGGTTTACTTTTTAACAATAATTTATAATAAATTTAATTAGTAATAAATTATAACTTTGAAGAATATAGCTCTATTTCCTGGATCATTTGACCCCTACACATTAGGTCATCATGACATTCTATTAAAAAGTTTAAATCTTTTTGATAAAATAGTAATTGCTATTGGGTCAAATTCAAATAAAAAAAGATATTTTAATGAAAAAGTTATTTTAAATAAAATAAAAGAGATTTATAAAGAACATAATAAAATTGAAATTATAATTTACAATGAATTGACTGCAAAATTAGCTAGTAAATATCATGCGAACTTTATCTTGAGAGGATTGAGAAATACAACTGATTTTGAATTTGAAAATTCTATCTCTCAAATAAATAAACACTTAAATCATAAACTTGAAACAGTATTTTTAATCACTTCACCTGAATTTGCTCATATTAGTTCTACAATAATTAGGGAAGTTCATGATTATGGGGGTAACATAAATAAATTTCTTCCCTATAAATTAAGATAAAAAATTATCTACTTTTCTGTAAGATTCAATAGTAAGCTTCTCTCCTACTTTTTCTTTAAGAGAATTACCATGTTCCATTCCTAAAATGCCTTTATAGCCTTTTTTATAAATATGTTTGAAAATATTTTTATAATTAATTTCTCCCGTTAAAGGTTCTTTTCTTCCAGGATTATCACCAATTTGAAAATACGAAATTTCATCCCAACATAAATCTATATTTGGAATCAGATTACCTTCTTGAATTTGTTGATGATAAATATCAAATAATATTTTACAAGAAGGACTATTTACAGAATTACATATCTCAAAAGCTTGAGGACTTTTTGATAAAAACATACCAGGATGATCCCTAAAGTTTAGAGGTTCTAAAACCATCACTAAACCATGAGGTTCCAAAATTTCAGATGCAATTTTTAAAGTTTCTACTACGTTAGAAGTTTGATATGAAATGTTTAGATGAAGATCTAAAAAACCAGGCACTACAGTCATCCAAGTTGCATTTACCCTTTTTGCTACTTCAATAGATTCGTGAATATTATTGATAAATTCTTTTCTATAATCTAGATTACCACTAGCAAGATTAGGTTTATTCCAATATATATCATGAGCAACAAATACTCCCATTTTCATTCCTAAAGAATCTAATTTTTTAGAAATCTTTTCTTGATCACTTATTAATCTCGATTTCATACTATTATCTTCAATTGATCTAAAACCTTGATCATACATAAATTGAATTTGATCTAATAAATCCTCACCAGAACTGTTTTTAAATAAACCAAAATGTGGAGCATAATTTAAATTAAAAGTGTTGTTTTTAAACTTAAAAGAACTATTAAGTATAGAAGAAGAAAGTAATGATAAAAAAGAGTTTCTTAAAAATAATCTTCTGTTCATTGTTTTATAATAATTGATTCTTTATAAAATTAATTCTATATTATATCAAAATTTTAATTATGAATAAATATATAAGTATTTTTTTAATTTCCTTAATTCAGTTTATCAATTTCAATAATTGTGTTTCACAAAATACTCAAAAACCAATTCTTCATGGAAAAAATTGGATAGCAATTACAGGAAAACCTCTTGGAGCTACTGCAGGAGCAATTATTTTTCAAAAAGGCGGAAATGCCATTGATGCAGCTTGTGCAATGATTGCTGCAACTTCAACAATGTGGGATGTCTTAGGATGGGGAGGAGAAACTCAAGCATTAATTTATCATCCAACGCTAAAAAAGGTAATAGGAATCAATGCCTTAGGTGTAGCACCATCAAACGCAACACCAAAATTTTTCAAAGATAAAGGATATATCATACCACCAAAATATGGTCCATTAGCTGCTGTAACACCTGGCACACCAGCAGGAATTATGACTATGTTAGCTGAATATGGAACAATGAGCCTTGAAGAAATTCTTGAACCTGCAATAGAATTAGCAAAAGGTTATCCAATAGAAGCTCAGACAGCAAAT
>CAZYIL010000097.1:0-5373 GCA_964646945.1 uncultured Marinoscillum sp.
ATTAATATTTTTTCCATTTATTGAAAGTAAGGATTATAAAACAATACATATTGAAAATGAAAAAATTTTTAAAAACTTACAATATAGAAATGTAGGCCCAATACGCGGTGGGAGAGTTACAACTGTGCATGGTGTTTCTTCCAACAGGAATATTTTTTACATGGGAACAACTGGTGGTGGTGTATGGAAGACAGATGATGCAGGAACTAACTGGTATAATATATCAGATAATTATTTTACATCTCCTTCAATAGGTGCAATTAATGTATTTCAAAAAAATCCAAATATCTTGTATGTTGGTACTGGTTCTGATGGAATTAGATCAAATATAATAGTTGGTAAAGGCGTATATAAATCTTTAGATGCTGGAAAAACATGGCGGTTTTTAGGTTTAAAAAATTCTGGACAAATTGGAGCAGTGGAAATACACCCAGAAAATCCTGATTATGTTCTAGTTGCTGCTATAGGTCAGCCATTTAATAAAAATAAAGATAGAGGGTTATATAAGACGGTAGATGGAGGAGATACATGGGAAAAAATTTTATTTATATCAGATTCGATAGGAATTGTTGATGTTGAATTTGCACCTGATGATCCTGACATAATCTATGCAGCTTCATGGAGGGTAGAAAGAAAACCATGGACAATTGTTAGTGGATCAAATAATGGAGGGGCTTATAAATCTGTAGATGGTGGAAAAACATGGAATATGATAGATCTTGGAATTATTGCTAAATATGTTGGAAAAATTGATTTTGCTGTATCGAAGTCAGATCCTAATAGATTATTTATAATGATTGAGGCTTCTGAAGGAAAAGGGGGATTGTACAAGTCAGAAGATAGGGGAGAAACCTTTGAACATATGAATAGTAGGGAAGAATTGGTAAATAGACCATTTTATTATCTTAATATTGAGTCTAATCCTTTGAACTCAGATATTTTGTATTCTAGTGCTAATAGGTTTATGATATCAAAAAATGCCGGTAAAACATGGAGATCATACTCTACACCACACGGAGACAATCATGATATCTGGATTAATCCTAATGATACATCAATATGGATCCAGTCAAATGATGGAGGAGCAAATGTTACATTTAACTCAGGTAAAACATGGACAACTCAATTTAACCAACCTACTGCAGAACTATATCAGGTAGAGGTTGATGATCAGTACCCATATTGGTTGTACGCAGGTCAACAAGATAATTATTCAACTGTATCAGTGCCAAGTCTTCCACCATATGGATTGCAGGCAGGACCTAATGCATTCATAATGAATACGGGAGGTTGTGAGACAGGTCCTGCTGTACCAAAACCAGGTAATTCAAATATTGTCTATTCAAATTGTAAGGGAAGATTTGGAGTATATAATAAGTTAACTGGTCAGGAAATGCAGTATTATGTTGGAGCTTCTAACATGTATGGCCATAACCCAAAAGATTTAAAATATAGATTTCAAAGAGTGTCACCCATACACGTATCTCCACATAATCCTGATGTTATCTACCACGCATCTCAGTACTTACATAAAACAGTTGATGATGGTAAAACCTGGGAAACAATATCACCTGATCTAACTGCATTTGAAATGGATAAACAAGTTGTTTCGGGTTCCCCGATAACAAGAGATATTACAGGAGAAGAGTTTTATAGTACAATATACTCTGTAAGAGAGTCCCCAATAACTAATGGTTTAATTTGGGTAGGTGCAAATGATGGTCCTGTCCATGTCACAAGAGATAGTGGAAAAAACTGGTCAGAGGTAACTCCAAATAAAAATATCAAGGGAGGAAGGGTAGATTCTGTTGAACCATCTATTCATAAAGAAGGAAAAGCTTTTGTTACCATTTTAAGGTATCAGCTAGGTGATTGGAAACCTTATATATATAAAACTTTTGATTACGGAAAAACATGGGAATTAATCACAAATGGCATACCTAAAAATTTTCCTGTAAGGGTATTGAGAGAAGATCCAGTTAGAGAAGGGTTACTTTTCGCAGGAACTGAGTTTGGTATGTTTATTTCATTAGATGATGGTAAGAATTGGTCAAAATTTCAACAAAATTTACCATTAACCCCAATTACAGATATTAAGATTCATAGAGATGATTTGGTATTATCAACTATGGGAAGGTCATTTTGGATAATGGATAATATTAATTTCTTGAGGAGTTTCAATTTTATTGATAAAACTAAATTATATCCGATCAAAAACACAATTAGATATAGATATAGATCATATCAAGATAAGCATGTTAGATATCCAAAAACTACAGTTGACTTTGATTATTATTTATCGAGTGATGATTTTAAAAACATAAAAATATCTATATACGACAAGAATAATAAACTTGTTAATTCTTTCTCATCGGTAAATAAAAGTGATGATATTGATGATTATAAAATGTTTACAAATGAATTTATTTCTATTAAAAGTAATAATATTTCTATAGAAAAGGGTTTAAATAGATTTAGTTGGGATATGAGACATCGTGGATCTTGGAATAATAACGAAAAACTCTCATTTAGAAATGGACCATTGGTTATACCTGGTAATTATAGGGTAGAAATTAAAATTGATAATTTTAATTTTAGTGAAGATTTTGTTATAAAAAAAGATCCTAGATTAAGTGGATTGACAAAAAACGATTATTTAGATCAGGAAAACATACTATTAGAGATAAGAGACCTACTATCTGAATTAATGATTTTTGAGGATAAAATTTCAAAGATTAAAGTGAAGAAAAAGTCTAAAAAGAATTCAGTAGAAAACATAAAAAATTCTCTATTAACTAAGGATGGTATATATATGCAACCAATGTTAATAGATCAGCTGAGATATTTACAGTCTATGTTGAGTAGAGCTGATCAAAAGCCAGGAACTGACGCTTATTTAAGACTAAATGAATTAAAGAGACAATTTGATTTACTTAAAAAAGACTTAGACAGTTAGACTAATTTAAGTTTAGATTGTAATATTTTTTTCTCATGTAATATAAGTTTTTCTCCTTCATCCATTGATATAAATTTTAACTTGATTTTTTTATTAGGTTTAACTTGAGATATTTTTGATATATCAATCCGACTTACCACACCTATTCTAGGATATCCACCTGTAGTCTGTGAATCTCTCATAAGTATGATAGGATTCCCGTTAGGTGGCAGTTGGATAGATCCTTCAATAACAACTGAACTGGTAATGCTTACATTATTTCTTAGATGTATTTTATTACCAGATAATCTTATTCCCATTCTATCACTTGATGGGGTTATTTTAAATTCTTTAGATAATGAATTGATTGAATTTTTATCAACTAAATTATATTCTGGTCCTTTTATAACTCTTATTATAGTTTCATTATGCCTTTTTATTAAAATCTCAGGAATAATTCTATTTTCTTTAATTTTTTTTGGTCTAATCTTAATTGTATCATCTTTAATTAATTTTTTCCCATTTATTCCTCCAATATTAATCTTATCATATGTTGATAAACTATTAAAATCTTTATTTAATAACATTTTTCCAGCTATTGACAAATAGATTCTATTGCCATTTATGCAATCTTTTATATCCAAAACATCTCCTTTATTTATGTTTATTGTTCTATTCATCTCTATCAACTTATTGTTTAATAATATGGGAGTCTCAGCTCCACAAAGACCTATACTTGTGTCAAAATAGAATTTTATTTTAGGTCCATAGAATGTAATCTCAATTGTTTCTGAAAAAAAATCCTTATTTACTAGCCAGTTCGCTAGAAGATGTGAATTTTCATCCATTGGGCCACTTTTTGGGATACCATATTTTTTGAAACCAATTCTTTTTAAATCTTGGATTGTTGTAAGAATCCCTGAACGAAGAATTTTAATATAATTATTCACTTAGATAACTCTTTTATTTTTTTAAATTTCTTTTTATTAATCTCGTAGAATTTAATAATATCTCCTTCTCTAATCACTACAGGAGGATTTATTTTTTTATCAAATAACTTTTTGGGTGTTCTGCCTACAATATTCCATCCTCCAGGGCTTTTTAAATTATATATTCCAGTTTGATTTCTTGCTATTCCAATAGAACCTTCTGGAATTGTTTTTCTTGGTTTTGTTTTTCTTGGCATGTATAATTTATCATTATTATCACTCATATATATAAAACCTGGTAAAAATCCAATCATATCAACTTTATATATATTTTTTTGGTGTAAATCAATTAAATTTTCAATTGAAATTTTCAATTTATCACTTATTTGTTCAAGATCAATTCCATATTCTTTGTCATAGCAAATTGGTATCCTCCAGATAGTTGACTTAGTTTCTTCTATTGAAGTAGCTTTCTTATTTATTGATCTCTTTACTTTATTATAAACCCTATTATAAGTTGTTTTATATGCATTAAATATTAGTCCGATAGATGAATGTGTTTTTATGATATCCTCTAAACCATCAATTTTAGAAGATTCTAAAATTTTATAAACATTATTAAGTTTTTTTCTATCTTCTGACTTATTTGTTGTTACAAGAAGAGATGATTCTCCTAAGTTGCTGAATTCAAATATATCAATCATATTAATTTTTTTATCTTCAAGTTTTTATATATTTTTTTAGCAAAACTTATAGCTTTTGGTTGATCACTATGGATACAAATAGTCTCAGCAATAATTGACTTAAAGTTGCCTTTTATAGTTTTTACCTTTCCGTCATTAACCATTCGTAAAACGTGTTTTAAACTTTGATTAGAGTCGTTAATCATTGCATTTTTATTATCCCTGTTAACAAGAGTGAGATCATCATTATAATTTCGATCCGAAAAAACCTCTGAAATGTATTGAATTCCAAATTCTTCGGATATATTTTTCCATTTTAACATAGAGGGTCCATATAATTTAAGATTTGGATCAATGATTTTAATTGTTTTAACAATAGTATTTGCAATATTATCATCTACGGATGCCATATTATAAAGTGCACCATGTGGTTTTACATGGTGCAAATCTTTTCCTTTTGAATTAAGAATTCCTTTAATAGCAGATATCTGATATAATAAAATTGTTTCCAACTCTTTCATGTCAATGTTCATAATGTTTCTTCCAAACCCATCAATGTCATGATATGATGGGTGAGCTCCGATTTTTACTTCATTTTCAATTGCAATATCAATGGTTTTGTTAATTGTTTTTGGATCACCACCATGGAAACCACATGCTATATTACATGATGTGATGAAGGGCATTATTTTAGAGTCATTACCAATGATTTTGTCATAATATGACTCTCCCATATCACAATTAATATCTACTAAATTCATTAGAGTAAGATTAAGCTTCTTGTTCCATTTTTCGTAAGTGTCCGTCCGTCTGTGCGTAGCCATCT
>CAZYIL010000097.1:5383-6426 GCA_964646945.1 uncultured Marinoscillum sp.
GTTCCAATCATTATTGAAATCACAATAATAATTACACCTATTAAGTTATAATATTTTGAATTAATATAATTTCCCATTATCTGTTTTTGATTGACTGCCCAAAGTAAGAATAAAGCAATTAGAGGTAAGAAAAGTCCATTAACAAACTGAGCTAATTTTATTATGAGTATTGGATTATAGTGTATTGAAGAGAATGTTATTCCAACGAGAATGACAATGATAGATATGAATTTAAATTTCTTATCAGACCAATCAGGATTGTAATTAAATATTCCTGATAGAGCATATGATGTAGCAATAGGTGCTGTTATTGAAGATGTTATTCCTGCAGAAAATAATCCTATTGATATAAAATATTTAGAATAATCACCTAAGTATGGAGTAAGTTGAGATCCGAGATCAATAGCATTTTTTATCTCCGATACGTTAATACTAGCTTGACTTGATGCTGCAGTTATAATTATTGAAATAGATATTATACCACCAATAAATATTGAAATTATAGTGTCAGCGATTGAAGATTTATAATCATCTATGGATTTCCACTTTTTTTTTACTATGTATGAATGAAGAAATAAATTATAAGGTACTACTGTTGTGCCAACTAAACCAATTACATACAGATAGTTATTGTAGGTGATTCGAGGTATCAAACCTTTTGCTAGATCTCCAAAATCAGGTTTTGACAACACAGCAGTTATCACAAAAGTTAAACTCATAATAAAAACAAGTACAAACAGAAGTTTTTCAAATGATTTGTATGATCCCACTGTAACTACTAGAATTAGAAATATTCCAATTAAAATAGGTAGAATGTTAATAGGTAAATTATAGATTTCTACAATTCCACTTCCTACAAAGGTTTCTAAACCCATAACCGTACCGCTTATATTACCTGATTCATATGCTGTATTACCAACAAAAAGTGAAAGAAAAATCAGCAAGTATGAAATTTTTCTAATATAGATGTTTTTATTTTCAGCAATTACATCACTTAGACCTTTCCTAGATATTATTCCAAGTCTAGAGCTTAACTCTTGAAG
>CAZYIL010000098.1:0-6406 GCA_964646945.1 uncultured Marinoscillum sp.
ATTGTATTCTATAACATAAGGTTCTCCATTAATATTCATTAATCCCACAAAAAGAAAACCTTTAAATTGAATGTTATCTTTTTTTAATCCTTCAATAGTTCTTTTAATTATTTTATTTTCAATTTTTTTTTGAAATTCTTTATCATAGAAGTTTACTGGAGAAACAGCTCCCATACCTCCAGTATTTAAACCAGTATCATGTTCTCCTATCCTTTTATAATCTTTAGCTTCAGGGAGCATTTGATAATTTTCTCCATCAGTAATCGCAAAAGAGGAAACTTCGATTCCAGATAAAAATTCTTCTATGAGAACTTTTTCACTTGCTAACCCAAACTGTTTATTAATTAACATGTTTCTTAATGCATCTTCTGCTTCTTTCAAATTTTTTACAATTATAACTCCTTTTCCTGCTGCTAATCCATCTGCTTTTAAAACATATGGAGGAGATATTTTTTTTAGGAATTTAATACCTTCTTCAACTTCATCTAAATTAAATGTTTTAGAATGGGCTGTTGGAATATTATGTCTATTCATAAATGATTTAGAAAAAGATTTGCTTCCTTCTAATTGTGCCCCAGATTTTTTTGGTCCAAATATTTTTACCTTTCTCAGTTCATATGATTCTTCAAAGTAATTAACTATTCCATTTACAAGAGGATCTTCTGGTCCCACTATTACTAGGTCAATTTTATTTGAAATCACTACAGCTTTAACTTCTTCAAAATTATTTATATCTATAGAAATATTTTGTCCAAGTTTATCGGTTCCTCCATTACCAGGAACAATAAATAATTTTTTACATTTTGGACTTTGAGATATTTTCCAAGCTAAAGCATGCTCTCTTCCTCCAGATCCTAATATTAAAATATTCATAACTGGATATCAAGTTAATAACAATTAAATAAATACTTTTGTTGTAGGTAAAATATATTTTTTATGACAAAAGTTGCTATAAGTGGGTATTTTGATCCCCTTCATGTGGGGCATCTTGAATACATTAAACTTGCAAAAAAACTTGGGGATAAATTGATAGTAATTGTAAATAATGATGCGCAATGTAAAATTAAAAAAGGGAGGTCTTTTATGAATCAGGAAGATAGATTAGAAATCATTAAGTCTATTATGTGGGTTAATGATGCTATATTGTCTGTAGATTCTGATGGTACTGTTTGCAAATCTCTTGCTTTAATAAAACCAAATGTTTTTGCTAATGGAGGCGATAGACATAATAAGGAAATCCCAGAATCTGATATATGTAGAAAATTGGGTATTAAAATCATTGATGGGTTAGGAAAAAAAATTAGAAGCAGTTCAAAAATCACAAATATTAAATCAAAATAATCTTTGTCTAATTAGTTCATATAAAATTATAGAAGCACTTGTTGATACATTTAGAGAATCAATCTTTCCAAACATAGGAATTTTGACTTGATTATTACTAAGCTCTAATAGATTTTCAGAAATTCCATCTTTTTCAGATCCCAAAATGATTGCAGTTGGAGATGTAAAATTAACACTATAAATGTTTTTGGTTGCTTTATCAGAACAGGATACAATATTTAAACCACTATCTTTTAGAGATTTAATAGTATTTTTTAGACTTTTAACTTTACAAATAGGAACATAATTTAATGCGCCAGCTGATGTTTTTATTGAATCAGATGTGATTAGAGCTCTTCCTTTTTCGGGAATTATTATTGCATCCACTTTGGCTGATTCTGCAACTCTGGTTATTGAACCAAAATTTCTTATATCAGTAACTCTATCAAGTATCAAAACAATGGGATCCTTGCCATTTTCATAAGATCTTTGTATAATTTCATTTATAGGTTGATAAGAAATAGGGGAGATATAGCATATTATACCTTGGTGATTTTTTCTGGTTATTCTATTCAATTTTTCTTTTGGAACCAATGAAATATTCAATTTATACTTTGAAGCTAATAATTTAATTTCCTGAATAGTTTCTTTTACAACATTTTTTTGAATAAAGATTCTTTCTATTGTTTTACCCGATTTTATAGATTCTAGAACAGGTCGTGTTCCAAAAATTATGTCTTGATTTTTCATAAATTTTATTTTAAACTTAGCAAGTTAAATAATAATTCATTATTGAATTCTTCTTTTATAAGACTATGATTGCTTGAATAGTTTGAAATCCATTTTGTTTCTTTGGAAGATCCATGATCACTATCAACTAATTTTTTCAAAAATTTTTTACTTGATTCATTTCCTTCAATTTTTTTGATAGCTTCTAATCCTAGGATATGAAAAAGTGATTTCGTATTAATATTGCTTCTTGAATAATTAATAATTTTTTGAAGATATCTGTTAGCTTCTTTCCCCATTTTAAAATGACAAAAATAAAGCAAGTAATCTTGAATTCTTTCATCAGTATTATATGGTTTTCCTACTCCTAAATTTTCTGGCCATTCTTTTGATTTTTCCAATAATGAAATAGCTTTTTTGTAATTTAATTTTTCAATATAATTAAGTGAAGCACCAAAATATGCACTTGTATACAAATCTCTTCCTTCTCCAGCATGTTCGTAAGGTAAAATGTGTAACGTATCCAATAAACTTATAGCAGTATTATATTCTTTTAAATAGATTAATGTTTTTACATAATCCATTCCGACCATATAATTAGAATCATTTTTATTATATATTTTTTTAACTATTTTTTTTGCATCATCATATTTTGATTTTGATAGATAGTAGTTTGTGAGTTCTTTTCCAATTCTCCAACTATTAGAATTTAAATCATATGCTCTTTTTAGATCATTTAATGGGTCGATTCCATACCTTTTTTTAAATAGGAGGGCTCTCGTTATATAAAAAATTGATTTATCTGGATATTCTTTTAGTTCAACAAAATTTTCTTCGGCTTCATCTATTCTATTTAAAGCCCACAAATTCAAAGCAAGAAAATAAGTGGGTTCCCATCTTGATAAAACTGATTTTGCCCATCCGATTGCATTAATGGTTTCTCTTCTGAATGGAAAGACAAAATCAACGGAAGATGATTCAATGATTTTTTTTAATTTATCTTTATCCCTTTCGAGAAAACTTTCCCATATTTTATTAATTGTTACATCAGGACCTATTTTTAAAATTGTTATTGCTTCATCAATTAACCCTTTATTATAATAATTTATTGCCAATTCAAGATAAGTCTGATATGCCAATTCTGATCTATGAGAATCAATTATTGCTTTAATGCTTTGATCATTCGGGTTCATCAAATGTTTTTCAAAGGAAATAATATGATGAATTGGGTCTATGTTATATATTTTATTAAGTATTTCTTCGTGATCTTCTTTTTTTAAAGTTTTTCTATATCCTATAACCATAATTTCTAAGGCTGGAATATTTTTTAGATCAAAATTCAATGCTTTTTTAGCATAGGAAATAGCTTTTAAATATTTTTTTTCTTTTAAGTATATACCTGCTATTTGGGATAAAGCGTTAGATCTATATTTAATTGATCTTGATGCCCATCCTAATGATTCTTTAGCATTTAAGTTATCATTTTTTGCTTTATAAATTATTCCAGCAATATAATTTAATGATGGATTATAGGTGTCAATTTTTAGTCCTTCACTTATAATTTTTAATCCTTTGTCATATTCTCCTTGACGAAAGCATAACTCTCCCAATTCAGCTCTAGAGCGTAAGTGATAAGGATCTTTTGAAATTATTTGATGAAATTTTTTTTGAGCTTTCTCATATTCTCTGTAACCAATATCTTCTTTTGCTTTTTGATAAATTTTTTCAGTTGTGTTTTTTGATTTAAGAGTTTTGCTAGATGTAAATGATCTTGAAATTTTATTGTGATTACTTTCTGAAATAAAATGTAAGTCTAAATCCTTAATCATTATTTCAAAGTTTTTGGATTTGTCTAATATTATTTTAGAAATTAAGACATCCATGGGATATAAATCTATTTTTTCATTGTGGTATAATTTTCCTTCAACTATTATTTGCAGGTTTGATGTGATTTTGATAAATGGATTTAATTTTATTATTAATGAATCATTATTTCTTTCAATATTCATTGCTCCGTATTGTGAAGCTTCTTTTATTCCTCCAATTTCTTTTATAGGGAACCATACTTCTTTCCATGCATCTGAAGTATAAGGTTCAAAACTTACTTGTGATATAGGGTTTTCATCTTCTCCGGGTGAGAATTGAACAAATAATCTTCCAGCTTGAAATTCTATATATTGTCCATCACTCTCAGTAAGGAGATCTTCCCAAATGCCACCCGATCTTGATTGTGACCAAAGCCATAGTTTTTGTCCTGGAATGTCTTCATAATTTCCCCAGTGACCAAAACCATATTTATCTTTAGTATAATATCCCCCAAAAAAATCATTGTATTCACCAACAATGTGATATGATTTACTAGGCCCAAAATTATTTTGGTTATATTTTGATAAATTTCTTCCTTGATTATCTATTGGCCATTTTCTTACCTTCCCACTATGTTCTAAATAAGCATTACCAGGTGTATAAAACTCGAGATCATCTCGAGCTGGTGCAGCTGCAGTCATCCAATTGTAATACGATTGTTTTACAGGTGAGGGGTTATACCATAGAGCATTTGTAGAAAATGAGGCATTGTTGTCTTTAACGATAATTTTAACTCTCCATTGTGTTCGAGAAGGTAAATCGATATTTCCTACGGTACAACTTACACTTCCATCATTATATTTTTGTATTACATAATCTACAGGAGTTGCGGTTGATGGATGATGTCCAATAATACCAAAATTAAATTCAATACCTCCTGAAGTCCATGGCCCTCGCATTGAAATATTTCTAAATTTCACTACTTCATTTCTATAAATAAATTCTTTTCCAGTAGATTTTTCAATTGCACCCCAAATTTTACCTCCTAGTTCTGGTGTTATAAATACTTTTATGTAATCGTTTTCTAATTCTACTATTTTAAATGATTTTTTTTTATGATTAATTTGATATCCATCAAAAGTGAAATAAGGATAAATTTTTGGATTGTTTAAAAGTATAGGAATAGGGTTTGGATCACTAAAATCATAGGTTTTTAGTTCTTTCGAATATTCTTTAATTGTTGTTTGAGATTGACTATACCCAATAAAATATCCAAAATAGAAAAGAAAAAAAAAGGTTAAGATTAATTTTTTCATTTTTTCAATATACAAAATATTTGATTAACTACTAATTCTTCAATTTATAAGAATTATTGCATTTAAAGTCAATTGAATATTACTTTTACATAATGGGAATTTACACTACTGAAATAACTTCTGATAAAATAACTTCTGATAATCCTTTGCATCAAAGATTATATAAGGCCTATGTAGAAGCTTTCCCTTTTATAAAAGGTGATGTACTTGAACTAGGGTGTGGAGAAGGTAGAGGAATAAGATTAATACAAAGAAAAGCAAAATCATTTACTGCGATAGACAAAATTGAATCTGCTATAAGTAAACTTCAAGTAAAACATCCTTCTCACAAATTTTATCAATCATCATTCCCTCCAGTCACTTTATTTTCTGATGCTTCTTTTGATACAATTATTTCATTTCAAGTTATTGAACATATTGAAGAGGATGAGTTTTTTATAAAAGAAGTTTATAGACTTCTAAAAAAGGGAGGCACTGCACTTATAACTACTCCAAATATTTTGATGACACTTACTCGAAATCCATGGCATATTAGAGAGTACACTTCTGAAACTTTAGAAGCAATTGTTTCAAAATCGTTTAGTAATTTTGATATGAGAGGGATTAGAGGAAATGATAAGGTTGTTGATTATTATGAAGCTAATAAAAGATCAGTTCAAAAATTTAAAAAAATGGACATATTTAATTTAGAAAAACATCTTCCTTCCATTCTTTACAAGATACCTTATGAGATTTTAAACAGACTCAATAGAAATAAGTTGAAAGATAAAAACTCTACTTTAGTATCTTCAATAACTGAAAAAGATTATTATTTAAATAATGATGTGAAAGATAACTTAGATTTGTTTTGTATTCTTAAAAAATAAAATGAAATATTTTTTTTCTTTTATATTAATTATTTTGTCTTTAACTAGTTGTGTCTCTACCAAGAAACTTAATACTAAAGAAAGCATTTCTTCAGTTATTAATAAAGCAAGAACATATATAGGAACTCCATACAAGTGGGGGGGGTCTTCTTCAAAAGGGATAGATTGTTCTGGTTTATTAGTAAGATCTTTTCAGTCGATTGGAATAAATATTCCACGAACTACGTCAGAGCAAATATATCTTGGTAAAAAAGTAAATTTCTAAAGGTAAGCCGTCTTTTCCAGATTGGAGCTGCCTGATCAAGCAAAGAAAATCTTCGTTATTTACATCTGAGTGTTTTTTTAAATACTCTAACACGTAAAACCGAA
>CAZYIL010000099.1:0-6404 GCA_964646945.1 uncultured Marinoscillum sp.
ATAATTACAAGTTAATATACTGGGGTGCCTAAAATAAAAGGCTGAGAGTAAACTCAAAAAAACTGATCCAGATAATACTGGCGTAGTAATAATGAAAAATTTTTTTTTATTCTTTCTTCTTCTTTCATTTAAATGTTTTGGTCAATTTTCATTTCAAGGAAAGATCTTATCTCAAAATAAAATTCCAATATATAATGTTAATATATATGATAGTATATCAAGACAGTTTACTAACAGTAATGAATTTGGAAATTTTGAAATTACAACAAATAATTCTAGGATGGCCCTTAAGATCTCTTACGTAGGATATGCAACTTTAAAGTCAATTGTTGATTTAAATGAAACTAAAAATAAAACTTTTATTTTATATGAAGGAATCTATTTAAAAGATAGTATAAAAATTTATTCTACTAGAGCAAATAATCAAACTCCGTTTGCTTTTACTAATATAGAAAAAGATAAAATTGACATCTTAAATAATGGAAAAGATTTGGTATACATTTTACAGTACACTCCTTCTATTGCAGTAACATCAGATGCGGGAAATGGAATTGGATATACAGGAATCAGAATCCGAGGTAGTGATCCAACTAGGGTTAATGTTACAATTAATAGTATTCCAATAAATGATGCAGAATCTCATGGTGTGTTTTGGGTTAACTTACCTGATATTCTTTCTTCAACAAATAGCATTCAAGTTCAAAGAGGTGTAGGGACATCAACTAACGGTGCTGGAGCATTTGGAGGAACAATAAATATTAAAACAGGCAATCTGTCTATGAAACCACTGCTCCATTATGGATTATCTGTGGGTTCATATAATACTGCAAAGCATACATTAAATTTTACTTCTGGAATAATTGATGATAAATGGAATTTTGAAGGTAGATTATCAAAAATATTTTCAAATGGATATATTGATAGAGCTTATTCGAATTTAAAATCTTATTATTTATCCTTGAATTACCTATATAAAGATTTGGGTATACAATTAATTAATTTTTCAGGTAAAGAAAAAACTTATCAATCATGGTGGGGAACGCCTGAAGCAAGAATTAATAATGATATGCTTGAGATGAATAAGATTATAAAGAATAACTCTTATTCTACTAAACAAGCTAATAATTTGCTAGAATCTGAAAGAACTTATAACTATTATCTATATGAAAATCAAACAGATAATTATCAACAAGACCATTATCAATTTCATTTAAATCAAGAGTTTTCAAAAAAATCTATCCTTAACTTATCATTACATTATACTTATGGAAGAGGTTATTATGAAGAATTTAAAAACAATGATGATCTAGATCATTATAATTTAGCTAATATAACTTTAAAAGATACAACTATAAAGTCTACTGATTTAATAAGACAACGCTGGTTAGATAATGATTTTTACGGCATAGTTTTTTCTTACTTAAAAAAACGAAAAAACGAAATCATAATTGGTGGGGGTTGGAATAGATATGTTGGAAAACATTTTGGGAAAATTATCTGGGGAAAATTTTTAAATATAGATTTATTAAATAAAAATTATTATTTCAATAAAAGTATTAAATCAGATGGAAATTTGTTTTTTAAAAAATCTGTTTCCTTTAAAAAAAAATTCAAGCTATTTGCTGATATTCAAGCTAGATTTATACAACATCATGGGAAAGGAAATGATAACAAAAAGCAGATTATAAATTTCAATCTTAATTATATGTTCTTTAATCCTAAATTGGGAGTAAGTTATAAGGTTAATAAAAATTCAAATATTTTTTTTTCTTACTCTAGATCAAATAGAGAGCCAGTAAGAAGTGATGTTGTGGATTCGGTAACTAAACCAACACATGAAACGTTATCTGATTATGAATTAAGTCTCAAACAAAAATTTGATAAAGGAAATTTAAATCTCAATCTTTATTGGATGCAATATAAAAATCAATTGATTCTTACAGGAGCGGTTAATGATGTTGGGGGATACATAAGAAGTAATGTTAAGAAGAGCAAAAGAGTTGGAATTGAAATTGAAAGTAGTTTCTTTTTAAATTCTAAATTGAAGATTTATAATAATATAACAATATCAAAAAATAAAGTGTATAAATACAATGAAACAATTTATGATTATGGGAAACAGTGGGATGAATATAATGTCATTAATACCCTTTATGAAAAATCGGATTTAGCATTTTCTCCTTCAATAATTATTGGTAATACGATCGAATGGTTTGTTTTAAAAAATACAAAATTATTGTTTTTATCTAAATATGTTGGGTTGCAATATTTAGACAACACCTCTAATAAAAACAGAACTATTTCTTCTTATTTTATAAATAACCTGATGATTAATTATAATACAAACACTAAATTCTTAAAATATTTTTCTATACAGTTTCAGATTAATAATCTATTTAATGAATTCTATGAATCAAATGGATACACTTTTGGGTACTATGCTGGATTAGATTACGAGGTAAGAGAAAATTATTACTATCCTCAAGCAGAAAGAAATTTTATATTTTCAATGAATTTAAAATTTTAAAAACAAGAATCTATATTTTCCTTGCATGTCTTTTAAGAAATTATATTCGAAATTAGAAAAATAGGATTTAAGATGTTTTTCAAAGTCATGCTTATATAAAGAATTTATTTCAAAATAAATCCTGCCATGCCGGGTTAAGTGGGAGAGAGAAAATTTTAATATTTTTTTATAATATATAAGGGGATCATTTTTTACAAAAACAGCATCTTTTGGTTCGTATTGAATTACCGATTTATCAACCAAATTTTTGTCCTTAATAGGAATGTAAGGTGGATTAGAAATAATAATATCAAACTTTTTAGATGTGTTATAATCAAAAAAATCAACACAATTAACAGAAATATCTGCCTCTAATAGCCTAGCATTATTTTTGGTTATTTTAGTTGCTGCTTTTGAAATATCTAATGCTATAATTGAAGGGTTTAGAAGCTCTTTTTTTAAAGTAATAGAGATACATCCTGAACCAGAACCTACTTCTAAAATTTTTAAATTAGAAATATGTTTTTCTCTTTTTAAAATTTTAGACACTAATTCTTCTGTTTCTGGTCGTGGAATTAAAACAGTATTATCCACAGTGAATAAATAATTATAAAAAAAATCCTTTTCAAAAACATATTGTATGGGAACTCCTTTATTGATTTTATTGATTTGATTCTTTAATTTAACCAAATCAGAATTCACCCAAGAAATGTTTTTGTTTAAAATGATATCTTTATTAGAAAGATTAAAATATATTGAAAAATATTTATTAATTATATTTTCTTTTTTTCTAGAACTAAAATTACTATTCAAATTTTTATAAATTAAAGCTGATAATTCACTAATTTGTATATGATCCATGGCTCAAAAATAACATGAATAATTATTATAAAAAGTACATTGAAAGAACATTTTATTTAGCTAAAAAAGGACAAGGAAAAGTTTCCCCTAATCCTCTTGTTGGTTGTGTAATTGTGAATAAAGACAAAATTATTGGTGAAGGTTATCATGAACAATACGGAAATGATCATGCGGAAATAAATGCAATTAAATCAACAAAAAATGATGAATTGATTAAAAATAGTAGTGTGTTTATTAATTTGGAACCTTGTGCGCATCATGGAAAAACTCCTCCTTGTGTTAAAAAATTAATTAAACTTCAGCCAAAAGAAATAATCATATCCAATATGGATCCCAACCCTAAAGTAAATGGGAAAGGAATTGAAATATTAAAGAATCATGGCATTAAGGTTGTATGTGATGTCTTAAAAAAAAGGGGTGAAAAATTAAACAAACGTTTTTTTACTTTTATAAGAAAAAAAAGACCTTATATAATATTAAAATGGGCAGAAACAATAAATGGAATGATAGCAAATAAAAAAAATGACTCCAAATGGATTAGTAATAAGTTATCAAGGCAAATAGTTCATAAGTGGAGGTCGTATGAGGATGCAATATTAGTTGGAGCTTCTACCGTTGAGCATGACAACCCCCGTTTAACAGTAAGGAATTGGAAGGGACAAAATCCTATTCGAATAGTTATAGATCCCAAAAAAAGACTTAGCAAGAAAAATAATATTTTTGATAAGTCTTCACAAACAATAAATCTCTTCGAGATGAATCAAAATAATGTGAAAGAAGTAATGGGTTCTTTAAAAAAGAAAAACATTCTTTCTCTAATAGTAGAAGGAGGGGCGTATACATTGAATGCTTTTATTGCAAATAAGTGTTGGGATGAATTAAGAATATTTCAATCAAATAAAATTTTTAGGAAAGGAATTGAAGCACCAAAAATTGATAAAAAAAATTTAGATTATGTTAATGTGCTTGATAATAAATTATTTATAAAATATAATGAAGAAGACAAATAATAAAGAAACAAAATACCTTCAATTAAACAAAAAAGTATCCTCCCTTATAAAAAAAGAAACAAACCTAATTGCCAATCTTTCAAATATTTGTGCTGCAATAAAAGAATTTATGAGTTTTCTTTGGGTTGGTTTTTATCTTGTTAATAAAAATGAATTAATATTAGGGCCATTTCAAGGAACCATTGCTTGTACACGAATTAAAAAAGGCGAAGGTGTTTGTGGAAAAGCATGGGAAAAAAACATTACAATTATTGTTGATAACGTAAATAAATTTAAGGGTCATATAGCCTGTAGTCATTTATCTAAATCCGAAATAGTAATCCCAATTAGAAAACAAAATAAAGTGTATGGTGTATTGGATATTGATCATGATCATTACAAGACTTTTGATCTAATAGATAAAAAATATTTAAAAAAAATTATTAAAAATATTGAAAAAAATTTAGATTAAAATCTTCCAATTCTAGTAATGCCAGCAAAGGTTTTATCTCCTAATTTTACATCCAAATTGAAATCTAAAGGTAAAAACAGATCAACCCGTGAGCCAAATTTTATAAACCCAAATTCTTCACATTGATTAACTAAATCTCCTTTATTCAAATAACACTTGATTCTTCTTGCTACAGTTCCAGCGATTTGTCTAATCAATATTTTTTTGTTTGATTTTGATTTTATAACAATGGTGTTTCTTTCATTTAATTTACTCGCCTTGGGATGCCAAGCTAATAAATACTGCCCTGCATGATATTTATAATATTCTACAAAACCAGAAATAGGATTTCTATTTACATGAATATTAAAAGGAGACATAAATATTGAAACTTGAATTTTTTCAGATTTAAAATACTCATCTTCTATAACTTTATTAATTATGACTATTTTACCTTCAGCTGGCGAAATCAAAATGTTGTCGTTTTGATTAATTTTAATCGATGGATTTCTAAAAAATTGAAGTACAAAAAGAAAAATTAATAGTGAAAATAACACAACAAATATTAAAAATAAACTTGATAAGTTACTGTGTATAAAAACAGCATAATTAGATAGAACTAATAAACAAAATAATAGAAGAACAGTTTTTCTTCCTTCTTTATGAATAATCATTAATTTTTTTGAAAAGTAAATGAGCCATCTCTGAATTTGTAGGTTTTTGCAACTTTATCAATTGCAGAAATATAAGCGGCTATTCTCAAAGAAACTTTGTATTCTTTGGAAATCTTATATACATTATTAAAACCTAATTTTATTATTGAATCACATCTTCTATTTACTCTACTTACTGACCATTTAAACCCTAATCTGTTTTGAACCCATTCAAAATAAGAAACAATTACCCCGCCAGCATTTGCTAAAATATCTGGAACCGCTACAATACCCTTTTTCAAAAGAATATCATCAGCTTTATGTGATGTAGGACCATTCGCTCCTTCTACAATAAGCTTGGCTTTAATTTGATTAGCGTTTTTTTCATTAATAACGTTTTCCATGGCAGCAGGAATAATTACATCTACATCTAAAGAAAAGAAGTCATCCGTTGATATTTTTTGTCCTCCTTTAAAACCTTCTAAAGTTCCTTTATTTTCATTTCTAAATGTCATGGCTTTACCAATATTGATTCCTTTCTTATTATAATAAGACCCAGATATATCAGAAACAGCAACAATTTTACATCCTCTTTCTTTTAAAAGACTGGCCGCCCATGAACCTACGTTACCAAAACCTTGAACAGCAACGGTTGCTTTATAAGGATTGATTTTTAGTTTGGCCATTGCAGAAAGAGCTGTTGTCATTACGCCTCTACCTGTAGCTTGAACCCTACCTAAAGATCCTCCCAAAACGATAGGTTTGCCTGTAACAACAGAATTAACCGTACCTCCATGAGCTCTTGAATATTCATCCATTAGCCAAGCCATTTGATTGGGTCCTGTACCTACATCAGGAGCAGGAATATCTTTATCTGGTCCAAAAACACTATTCATAGATTGAGTATAAGATCTAGTTAATCTTTCTAACTCACCTTGTGACAT
>CAZYIL010000100.1:0-6379 GCA_964646945.1 uncultured Marinoscillum sp.
ACATAGACCAATAATTGATGTTAGAAATGAGTCAAAATTAATTATAGGAAATAACAATATTATAATTATAATTCTTGTTTTCATAAGCATGGTATCCTGTCATTTTTAATTTAATCAATTGAATGAAATATTCTTTCTATGGCAGTATAGGAATATCATAAAATATCATTAAGACATTACATTTATCCATTCTACAATTAACATCTAAAAAATAACTTTTTTTTACATATTTAGCAAAACTTAATGGGAATTAATATGAACCAAGAAGCAGGGATTAAAGAGACTATTCTTGTTACTGGATCTTCAGGATTTTTAGGTAACTCTATTATCAAAATGCTGCAACATCAATATGAAATTATAGGGGTAAGCAGGGCAGAAACTAATATTAATTTCTTTCAATGTGACCTTACGAATGATGAGAAGGTCTCTGAGTTAGCCGAGCTGATCTCACCAAATATAATTATTCATGCAGCCGGCCTTAAAGATATTCAGTTTTGTGAAGATAATCCGAAACTTGCTCACTTAATCAATGTTCGCATGGTTAGAAATATTAGCAATTATTTTCCAAATACTAAAATAATATATATATCAACTGATTATGTTTTCAGGGGAGATACTGGAATGTATTTGGAAAAAGATACTCCAAACCCGATTACAATTTATGGAGAAACTAAATATAAAGGTGAATTAGTTGGACTCAAAAATGCTGGGAAGAATTTTAAAATTATAAGGACAGCATCAGTTTATTCAGATAACTCTAGCTTTATAAAATTTTTAGAAATGAATATTACAAACAATAACCCCATCGAGTCCTATACAGATTGCATTTTTTCCCCAACCTATATTTGTGATCTAGTGGCCAGCATAAAAAAGATCATCGAAAATAATTTTACGCATGATATTTTTCATGTAGTCGGAGACGCGATTTCACGATATTCATTTGCAAAGTCGTATTTTGAAGCAGGTAATTACGACCTCCATAATCTACTAAAAGGCAAAAATAATGGGAAAAATATTTACCTCTATAAGGATCTTTCGCTAAACAGCTTATTTACAAAGAATATACTTGAGCTACAGTCAACGGTAACTGAAGATGCATTTAGGGATATAATTAAGGGTTATCCAAAATAAATGTATGCATTTAATAGATTTTAAGTTGTCATAAGACTTTCTTTTTTATCAATAATATAAGAAAGCGTTATCATCATCTCAATAATTTGGCAGTAAAAAACATATAAAGAACTTGAGCAAATTCAGACTACAACATCACCTGTTTACGATTACAAGTTAGGAAATGATTTCTGCGAGATCATAAATAGACACATATGTTTACCAATTTGGTATCAATTGGAAGATGAGCAAGTTAACAAAGCAGTCTCTGAATTAAGGAGATAGATAAGAAGGGAAGTTTCTGGTTTGTAAATACTAGAACAGTATCTAACATGATTGATTTTCTTCAATCAATCCTTTCAAATATTTATTAGGCAGTTCTTATTACTTTAATAGTGCCTATTAAAATTTTTACTTATAAAAAAAGAGGTAATTAGTTTGAAAATTGGAATTGATGCAACATTTACTCCTCACGGAGGATCCTTAGGGCATTTGCTTGAATTTATTAAAGAATTTTCAAAAATATACTCTAAGTCAGATTTGATTTTGTATACAAAAAAAGAAAATATTGCAGTATTAGGTGATGATTTAGCAAGTAAATGTACTCTAAGAATCATACGTATTGCTTCTTATGGTAATTTTTTTAGAGTTTTATGGGGACAATTTATTTTACCTTTATCGTCTAGGATTGATGACCTTGACATTTTATTTTGTCCTGGAAATATTTCCCCTATATTAAAAACCACTAAAATTAAAGCGCAGTGGATAGCGACGATTGGACCATTTAGCAAAGATGTTTATGCCGTATTAGGGTTGCGTGATAAATTATTACACTTCATAAATAAGTATTTTATTTTGCTATCAGGATATACATCTAATCCTGTTATACATCAATCATATTATTCGAAACAACTATTTGAAGAAAAATATAATTATCATCCTAAAAAACAGTTTTTAATCGAATGTGGGAAGGATAATTTTTTCAAGCCCTTTCAGGGAACAATTGAATCTTCAAATTTAATCTCCAATATTTCAAATGACGATTTGTTGTATGTTTCACATGTATATCCATATAAAAATATTGAGCGTTTATTAGGAGCATTTGCCTCGTATAAAAGCAACCAAATTTCATCTGAAAAGCTTTATATTGCAGGAAAAAAAGCTGATTCAAAATACTATAAGAGATTAAAAAAATTAGTGAAAAAATATGGTTTAGAAGACGACGTGATTTTTACTGGCATGGTGACAAAAGATGAACTTAAATTTGCGTATTCAAGATGTAAACTATTTGTCTTTCCTTCACTGTGCGAAAGTAGTGGATATGCTTTAATTGAAGCTATGTCGTGTGGAGCTGCAATTTTGGCTTCGGATAGAACTGCTATTCCTTTTACATGTAAGGATGGGGCGGATTACTTCGATGCTTACAAGGAAGAAGAACTTCTATTTAAGCTGGAATCATTGTTGGCTGATGATACTGAATTAATTCGTATGAGAGAGAAATCTCTTGTTCGAGCATCAGAAATGATTGATTACAAAGCTGCTACAAGCAAGTTTTTACAAATAGTTAACAGTAATCTCTAACATTCATAATGTGATCATAATAAAAGTTAATATAAAAAAAGATTTACTCACCAGAAACCAAAGTCGATGTGATAAAGGTATAAAATGATATGAATAAATATGATAATACAATAGATTTATTTAGTGAGGTATTAGATGTTCAAGGATAAAACACTTTTAATCCCTGGAGGCACGGGATCTTTTGGCAATGCTATTTTGCGAAGATTTTTGACTACTGATATCAAAGAAATTCGGGTATTTTCAAGAGATGAATTGAAGCAAGATAATATGAGAAAACTTTACAACAATGATAAGTTAAAGTTCTATATTGGCGACGTAAGAGATGTTAACTCCATTAACGATGCCATGAATGGAGTAGATTTTGTGTTACATGCTGCTGCTCTGAAGCAAGTTCCATCATGTGAGTTCTTCCCAATGCAAGCTGTAAAAACAAATGTTATTGGAACAGAAAATGTTTTAAATTCTGCTATCAAAGCTGGTGTTGAGAAAGTTATTGTTTTAAGTACTGATAAAGCTGTCTACCCAATAAATGCTATGGGAATTAGTAAAGCTATGATGGAAAAGGTTATCGTCTCGAAAGGCAGAAACATAGGAGGAACGATGATTGCTTGTACAAGATATGGCAATGTAATGGCAAGTCGAGGCTCTGTTATTCCGCTATTTATAAATCAAATTAGGAATGGAAGCCCAATTACTATAACTGATCCTGGCATGACAAGATTTATGATGAGTCTTGACCAAGCTGTTGATTTAGTTTTATTTGCATTTGAAAATGGCACAAGTGGAGATATTTTTGTTCAAAAAGCACCAGCTGCAACAATAAAGATACTGGCTGAAACATTAAAAAATATTCTGGGAAAGCCAGATCATGAAGTAAAAATTATAGGAACAAGACACGGTGAAAAGCTTTATGAAACTTTGTTAACAAAAGAAGAGATGGTTAAAGCTATAGACTTGGGGGAATACTACAGGATCCCAGCTGATAATAGGGATCTTAATTACAATATATTTTTTGAAGAGGGAGAGGAGATCATTTCTCAAGCAGAAGAATATCATTCACACAATACTCATAGATTAAGCGAAGAAGAATTAAGCAGTCTTCTAATGAATCTAAGAGAAATTCAAGATGACTTAAAAGAGTTTAAAGGCAGTGAGTAAGATTAAAATAGTTACAATTGTAGGTACCAGACCAGAGATTATTAAGCTTAGTCAGGTTATTAAGGAATTGGACCAACATACAGACCATACAATTGTTCATACTGGGCAAAATTACGACTATGAGTTAAATGAAATCTTTTTTAAAGGGATGGATCTCAGACAGCCTGATATTTTTTTAGAAGCAATGAAAGGATCAGCATCCGAAACTATTGGTGACATAATTGCTAAAGCTGATAAGGTTTTTGAGGAAGTCAAACCTGACGCAGTTCTCATATATGGTGATACTAATAGCTGTTTAAGTATTATTCCTGCTAAGAAAAGGCAAATACCAATTTTCCATATGGAAGCTGGCAATAGATGTTTTGATCAAAGAGTTCCTGAAGAGATAAATAGGAAAATCGTTGACCATTTGAGCGATATAAATATGCCGCTCTCAGAGCAGGCTAGAGATTATTTAATCGCAGAAGGTATCAAGCCTCAAACTGTCATAAAAATTGGATCACCAATGAAAGAAGTTCTTGATTCAAATATGACTAAAATTCTATCCAGCAGTATTTTAGAGAAAGAGAAAATAAGGCCAAACGAGTACATCATCATGAGTGTCCATAGAGAAGAGAATGTCGATTCAGAGACAAACTTTGGCGACTTACTTGAATCAATTGAGGCAATAATCGCCAGATACAATATACCTATGATTATTTCAACACACCCTAGAACGAGGAAAAAGTTAGAAGACATTGGTTACAAAAATAAAAACTCACTGGTCACTTTTGCCAAACCATATGCTTTTCATGATTATGTAAAGCTTCAGTTGAAAGCATTTTGTGTCATTTCTGATAGTGGTACTATTACAGAAGAGGCCTCTCTTTTGAATTTGCCTGCAGTAACAATCCGTCAAGCACATGAAAGACCTGAGGGAATGGATGAAACCACAGTAATTATGTCAGGATTAAAGAGAGAAAGGGTGCTAAGTGCAATTGAAATTGCAACACTCCATCACTCAAGTGAAGATAGAATAATTCAGCCTGTCAATGATTACGAAGTTAGTAATGTCTCTAAAAAAGTATTAAGGATTATCCTTTCATATATTGATTATGTTAATAGGACAGTCTGGTATAAATAAATTTGAAAGATAAAGCAAAAGTTTTAGTGCTTGGCTCAACCGGAATGCTTGGTCATATGGTGGTTAGTTACCTTAGCTCATATGATGAAATTGATGTTTTTGATATCTCATATAAGAACAAATTAAGAGAAAGCACAATTATTGTTGATGCAATGTCTAGCAGTCATCTCGAAGAAGAGATATTAGATCTTCAACCAGATTACATTGTTAATTGTATTGGTATTCTCATAAAAGGTTCTCAAGACGTCACAAGAGCCACATATCTAAATTCTTATCTTCCCCATCAATTGAAAAACTTTTGTGAAACTATTGATGGAAAACTGATTCATATTTCAACAGATTGTGTCTTCTCTGGAAATGACGGTCAGTATAAAGAGAGTGACTTTAGAGATGGCCAGGGAGTTTATGCACAAACTAAAATTTTGGGAGAGATTATTGATGATAAACATTTGACCATTAGAACATCAATCGTTGGTCCAGAATTGAAATCAAATGGAGAAGGTCTTTTTCATTGGTTCATGATGCAAATTGGAGAAATCGGAGGCTTTAAGAATGCTATTTGGTCTGGAGTTACTACTCTAGAGCTTGCCAAAGCAATTAAATGGTCAATCGATAATAATATTGCCGGTTTATATCACTTAACAAATAACTCAATAATTAACAAATATGATTTGTTAAAACTATTCAAAAAGCATACTAAGAAAGAAATAAATATCTTACCCATCGAGGATCATGCTCTCGATAAGAGTTTCATTGATAGTAGGCTTCTAATCAATTACAGAATTCCTTCATATGATGATATGGTTTTTTCAATGATTGAGGAAATAAAGATTAATAAATCTTTGTATTCACAATACAATATCTAGCAAAAATATCTTTGACAGAAACTTTTACTTGCCAAATTTTCAATCTAATAAAATAAAGAAGAATTAATATGAACATTCTAGTCGTCGGTGGTGCAGGTTTTATTGGGAGTGTCCTAATAGAAAGATTGTTAGAAGAGGATAACCAGATTATAGTTATCGATAATCTAAAGTTAGGAAAGACTAAATATCTGAAAGGTCTTAATATCCGTTTTTATCAGGAAGATATAAATAATATCGATGCAGTGGTAAAAATTTTAAAAGATTACTCACCAATTGAAGAGGTTTGGCATCTAGCTGCTAATTCGGATATTCCATCTGGTATAAAAGACATTGAAGTTGATCTAAATGACACTTTTCTATCAACGGTCTCTGTTCTTAGAGTTATGGAAATAATTGGATGTAAGAGATTATATTTTTCCTCAACTTCTGCTATTTACGGGCCTCATGATAATAGATTAGAGGAAAGCACAGGGCCTCTATTTCCAATTTCAAACTATGGTGCGATGAAACTTGCCTCTGAGGCAATAATCAGTTCTTTTCT
>CAZYIL010000101.1:0-6225 GCA_964646945.1 uncultured Marinoscillum sp.
TATTTACTGCAGCTATAAAAAGATTATTTAAATCAGCAAATTTAATTACTTCAATTTTATTAATTATCAAACATCTATTTAACTCAAGAAAAACCCCCTCATATTCAAATTTATTTAATAATTTCATAGTTTCCAAACCGATTGTTGGAATATCTAAAATTCTACTTTGATTATATTTGCATAATTTGATTAAAATTCCCTTATCACCTTTTTTTTTATAATTAAAACATCTTTTAATTAACTCATCTGTTCCTTCTACTGATTCTAACCCAAGGATAATCTCATTTTGTATCATCATACTTTGACCTATATCTGATTGACCAAATACATTAAATGATTCAATACCTTTGTTTTTATTTAAAATAGCTTTTTTAGAAGGTACTTTTTTTGTTAATGTTTTTTCATTTATAAATAAATCTTTACAATAAGATGTCCAATCAAATAAAGGGAATCCTTTTTTTAGAAAAATATCTTGTATAGAAATTAATAAATTATTATCTCCTTTTCTTTGAAGAAAATATTTTTTTATAAATTTGATCGTATCAATATCAAATTTAATATCTTTAAAACTTGGTCTATTAATATTACCAAGCATAATAATTTTTTCAATCTTGTGTTTATTTAAAAGATTTAAAATTTCTTTTATTGAATTTAAATGAATCTTGACAGTTTTATAACTTGAATAAAAATTTTCATTAAAAAATTCATTAATTACAAAAAAAGTAACATTAAAATTTTTACAAATTAAATTTTTTCCTACTAATAAAGGTAATTCACCGCCTCCAGCTATAATACCTATTCTAATCATTTAAATATCTACATAGACCTCTTTTGTGAGAAATCTCAATAAAATCAATTATTTCTTTAATTTCTATAATATCAGTTAATGCACTAGATAAATTTTTAATATTAATATCGATCGAATTAGAACTATTAAATATTAACTTTACAGATTTAATAATATTGTTAATTGCACTAGATTTTAATCCTTTTCTTTTTAATCCAATAATATTAATCCCCTTTAAATCAGCTCTAATGCCTGTGTATAAACCATAAGGAATAATATTTTTTTCTACTCCGCTCATTCCTCCAATCATAGCAAATTTTCCTATTTTAACAAATTGATGAACTCCAGAATTACCTCCTAATATTGCATTTTCAAAAATTTCCACATGTCCAGCCAGCGTAGCATTGTTTGCAAGAATTACATTCGATTTAATTAAACAATCATGAGCAACATGCGCACCTACCATAAATAAACAGTTATTTTCTATAATTGTTTTTAAACCACCTCCATTTGTTCCTGGATTAACTGTAACATTTTCTCTAAAAGTATTGTTGTTTCCTATTGTTAAATATGATTTTTCACCTTTGTATTTTAAATCTTGTGGCGATGATCCAATAGATGAAAAAGGATAAAATACATTGTTTTCACCAATAGTTGTATTCCCTGTAATGTGAACATTGGAAATCAATTTATTATTTTTACCTAATTTTACATCACAATCTATGACACAAAAAGGCCCAATAATGACAGAAGAATCTATTTTTGCATTACTTGAAATAATGGATGTTGGATGAATCATTAAAAAATTAATAGTTAAAACAAAAAAAATATAAATAAATTATTTGTTACAAAATATTACTTATGTCATCATTTATAATTAATCATAGCAGAAAACTCTGCCTCACTGACTTTTATATTTTGTTTAGAAGCAATTCCATAAAACTTGTATACATTTTTTACTTTATTTATAAAATTAACTTCAAAAAAAACTTTATCATTTGGGAATATTGGTTTTCTAAATTTTGCCTTACTTATACTCATGAATAACACTGCTATATCACTATATTTTTTTAAGCTTTCTGATACAACAACACCAGCAGTTTGAGCTAAGGATTCTACTATAACCACACCTGGTACTATTGGATTTTTAGGAAAATGACCTTTAAAAAAAAATTCATTTTCATTAAAAATTCGATTTGCTATTCCTTTTTTCCCCTTTTCTAAAATTTCACATTCATCAATAAATAAAAAAGGTTCTCTATGAGGAATTAAACTTTTAATTTCATTAGTTCCTAATTTCATTATTTGCTATTAAACTTAATAGTATTTATTTTCCATTTTTTAATATCTATAGCCGGAAATCCTGCTACTATTGCATTATCACTTAAGTTTTTAGTAACACCACTTTTTGCAGCAATTGTGACATTATTACCAATATTTAAATGACCTGATATACCAGCCTGCCCACCTATCTTAACATTATCTCCTATTACTGTGCTACCCGCTATACCAACTTGAGATGCTATTATTGAATGTTTTCCTAAAACAACGTTATGAGCAATTTGTACTAAATTATCAATATGAGAAAAATTTCCTATAATTGTTGAATCAAATACTGCTCTATCTATGGTAGTATTTGAACCAATATAAGAATTATCACCTATTACAACATTTCCGAAATGCTCTATTTGAATCTTATTTTTTTCTTCAAAACCAAAACCCTTACCTCCTATAACTGCACCTGATTTTATTTTACAATTATTACCTATAATGCAATTCGACAAGATTGTATTTGAATGTATAATTGTATTATCATGTATTTCTACATAAGGACCAATAGAACAATTTGGTCCTATTATAACGTTAGATCGAATTTTAGTATCTTGGAAAACATAAGTAAATGAATCAATCTGTACATTTTTTGAAATATCAACATTATTATTAATAAATGAGTTATTTGATATAATTCCATTAGATCTTTGCTCTTCTTTAAATAAATTAGTCAAACAAGCGAAACATAGATAAGGTTTTTCAACAATAATTGCCCTACAACTTTCTGGTAATAAATTTGAATATTCTTTTGTAATTAAACAAGCTTTAGCTTTAATGTCTTTTAATTTTGATAAATATTTAGAATCATTATAAAAAGTTAGTTCTTTTTCAGATGCATTTGTTAAGGAATTTATACCATAAAAAATTTCATCATCTTCAATATATGTTGAAATTTTAATTAAAAATTTTCCTAAGAAATTTTTAATATCTTCTAATGTAATGTTTTTATAATGAGTCAAATTGTAAATTTAAATCTAAAGTATCTAATTCTTTTAATATGACATTTGTTATATCAATAGAATTTGAAGCTATAATATAATTCTTATTATCAAATATCAAATCTATTTTATTTTCAATGGCATATTTTTCTAACAATTTTATAATATTTTCTAAAATTTTATTTTTTATTTTCAAAATTTGATTATCATAATGAAAGTTAAATTCATCAACAGAATCCTTAAAATTAACTAATATTTTGTTATATTCATCAATTTTTAGCTTAATTTCACTTTCATTTAAGATTAGTTTAGAATTTTCAATTTTTTCTAGTTTTGATTTAATTTTTATTTCTTGTTGTTTAAAATCATTCTTTTTTAAATCTTGATCTATTATTATTTTATTAAGAATTTCTTTATATTGTTCATTATTATTTATTATATAATCTATATTTAGAACAACAATTTTTTGCGATTGTATAGATTGGCTTAAAAAAACAAAAAAAATTGTAAAAACAATTAATATTGATTTGTTTATCAATCTATATATCCAACAGAAAATAAAAACATTCTTTTAATATCATAATCTTTATCTATAAGAGGAAAACCCCATGTGAATCCCATAGGACCTATCGGGGAATAATATTTTATTCCAAAACCATAAGAGGCTCTAATAGAATTATCAGAATTTGTTGGTGTAGTTTTATTACCCCATATTACTCCATAATCATTAAAAAAATTTAAATATATTGGAGAATCAGAATTTCTATTAATTGGTCTAGAATAATCAAATTTAGTTACAATTAAATTTTTACCTCCTATGTAAGAGGTAATTGAATTTCTAGGACCAGCACCATATATGTCAAATCCTCTTAACCATTTACCGCCTAAAGAAAATTTTTCATCAGTTAATATTTCATTATTTTGCAATGGTAATATATTTCCAATTTTACTTTGAAAGGAAAAAATATTTTTATTATTATTTATAAATTTTTTATAAGTAACTGAGTTTTTTACATAACCATTATTAGAACTAGTTGGAGCCTGAATAGCATTGATGAATCTTAAATAATTTCCTTTGGATGGTCTTAAAAAAGAATTCAAAGTATTAAATGTTAAAATATTTTCAAGACTAACATTCGAGCTTTCTCCTTGTGAGTTTGAAATAACGGTAGATACAGTACTCTGATCTGTAACAATATAATCTTTTAATTTATAATTTAAATTTATAGAATGTTCTAAATTTTTAACATATTCATATACTAACCCTGTATTAATACTATATTCATTTAATTTATATGACTGTGATTTAGAATAATCTTTTTCACTGTATTTTAGACCATAATTCAAATTAAATTCATTATTTAAAAAATGAGGATTAGTTGTATTAATCAAGTACTCTGTATTATTATCTGATGTATTTATTAAAAAATTTAAACTTTTTCCAGTTCCTCCAATATTTTTCTCCCTTAATCCTGTTATAAAAGTTGCCCCATCAATAGTACCTATTGATAATCCTGCTTGAAAAGTACCAGTTTGTTTTTCTTCAACTTCAATATCTATATTTACTTGGTCTTCTTCCAAAAAATCTTCTTTAACTTTAACTGAGTTAAAAAGATCCAATCTTCTTAATTTTTTATTAATTGTCTTAATATGTTGATCAGATATTGGATCTCCTTCGGATATTGGTATTTCTCTTCTAACAACTCTATCTTGAGTTCTGTAATTTCCTACTATGTTTATTTGTTTAAGATATTTAGGTTTTGTCGGTAATATTTGAAATCTAATATCTACAAATTGATTTTCAATTTTCTCTAAAGTTCTAATTTCAAAAAAATTAAGTCCATTATTTTGTAAAATGTTAGCAATTGAGCTTTTTAAATCTTCTATAATAGATTGATTGAAATGTTTATTTTGAATTTCAGAATTTAAAATAAATAAATTTTTTAAATCTAAAGATACAACATCATTTGAATCTTCTATTAAAATTTCGTAGTCGATTTTTCTAAAATTATATTTTAAACCTTCTGTAATACGGAAATATATTAATGCTTTATTTTTTTTATCTTCATATTCAATATCAAATTTTACATTCACATCTATAAAACCATTGTTTTTATAAAAATTTGATATTCTTGTTGCATCGCTTTCAATTTGAAAAAGTTTAAAATTATTGTTAGCAAAAATATTTGATAAACTTTTGATTTTTGATTTTATTTCAGATCTAAGTATATCGCTATCAAAAGTATCATTACCTACAAAATAAATGTTTTTAATTTTTGTTATTTTTCCTTCATAAATCTCTAAATAAAAATTTGCTGTGTTACTTTGTTCATAAACTTCAGATTTAGTTTCAATTTTTATTTGATTATATCCAAAAGATTTATATATTTCTTTTATTTGTTCAATTAATTTGTAAATTTGGTTTGGATTTAAATTAATAATATTTAATTCTTCTAATATAGAATCCAAATCTTCATCATTTAATCTTTTGTTATATCGATAGAAAACTTTATTTATACTAGGATATTCTTCAATATAAACTACATATTTATCTTTAGTAACTTCTACTTTTACACTTTTAAATAAACCTGATTTATTAAGTTGTTTAAGCAAGTAATTTGAATATTCAAAATTTAAAGATTCAGGTTTATTTTTTAATAATGAATAAACTAAATCAGGATCTGTGTGATTATTACCTATTATTTCAATATCAATATTTTTTGCTATTAAATTATATGAAAAAAATATAAAAATAATTAAGTAAATAATTTTATTTTTTACACGCATAAACAGAATTTAATTTTTGTTCAAATTCATTTTGAAATTCTATTATATCATTAATAGTGTTTACTGAAGAATTCAAATTTAAAAAGGTAATCTTTTTAATAATTTTAAAAATATCAGTGTATATAATTTTTCTATTTTTAAAAAGATTAACTGCAAATTCATTAGCTATATTAAATTTTATAATATTTTTGGGATCATTTTTATCTAGTTTTTTAAAAAAATCATATATTGGATAATGACTTGTTTTGATTTCTGAAAACTCAAAATTATTATTTTTTTTGAAGTTGTAACTATTGATATTTTTAGGAATATAATTAAATTTTTGATTAAAAAAATTAAAAAGTGGAATATTCATATCATGATAAAAATAAACCATATTTG
>CAZYIL010000102.1:0-6131 GCA_964646945.1 uncultured Marinoscillum sp.
AGAATGCTTGAAGCAATTTGAGCCGCAGTAGATGATTCTGGGAATAGAGCTGAAGATATTGCTGTATTAGATCAAGCTCAAAAACTACGAGAAGAAGCTAGAGTGCTAATGTCTTATATGACATTGATTAAAGATAGTATAACCAATATGACTGGGGGAAAAGATAGTAAAGGGAAATATATTGGTTATAAAGATGTGGATGCTGTTTCAAGATTTATGGTTAAGTTAGGAAACGGAGATTCATTGCAAAATAGACTGAATAGTTATACAGAATTGGTTAGACAAGTAACAGAGGACACATCTATAGTTGATCTTGCAAGAAATGCAGATCAAATTCCAATATTTGAACTTACAGCATCAAAACATTTACCATTTAAAGAATTAAACTTTGGTTATAATACTCCAATGGTAGGGGGATTGGCTTCATTGAGTCAATTGCAAAATGATTTAATAAATTTGGAAATAAAAGCATTAGATAATTTAGCTGCTTCAGTTGGAGCTGCTGATTTAAAATTTGATGTGGTAACATTAACAACTCTTCCAGATCAAAAAGTCGTTGCTGCGGGGGCAAAATATAAAGCCCAGTTGTTTTTATCTGCAGGTTCTTCTGCTATAGTGCCAATTATGACAGCTAATGGTGATACACTTGAAGTAGCAAATGGCAGAGGCACTTATGAATTTACTACAAGACCAGGAAATTATGATAGAGATGGATTAGCAAAGAAGACTTATATCGGAGCAATTAGTGTAACACTTCCTGGAGGAAGAGATACAACTTTTACTGATACGGTTGAGTATTTTGTTGCTAGACCCGTCATTCAGATACAATCAGCTTCTGTTCAAGCATTATATTTGAATTGTGGCAATGAACTTCAAGTAAATGTGCCTGCTCTAGGATCTTCCTATGCTCCATCATTTGCGATGCAAGGAGGAGATGTAATAAAAGGTTCAAAAATTGGCCAAGTAACTCTTGTTCCAAAAGCAAAAAACGTAGAATTGAGAGTTAGTAATGGAGGAAATTATATTGGATCTCAAAAATTTGGAGTAAGACAAATCCCTGCTCCAGAGATTCAGGCAAGGATTAGAGGAAAACAAATAGATGGTAAAAGAGGAATTCCAATCAGTACTCAATCATTTAATCTTGATGCAATAGCTGATGCCAGTTTCTCTCAGTTTTTACCTAAAGATTCTAAATTTAGAGTAATGGAAGCAGAGATTACATTGGTAAGATCAGGAAGAGGAGGAGCAAGTTTTAGTGTAAAATCTCCTAAAGTACCTTTAAATCGTTTGTCTGGACAAATGAGAAAAGGAGACGCATTAGTTATTGAAATTAAACGTGTTGCTCGTGCTAATTTTCTAGGTAAAACAGAAAACTTTAGGAATTTTTCACCTAAGTATATTAATATCCCCTTAAATTAAGAATATATGAGAAAAATAAATTTTGTGATTTTTTTATTTCTTTTTTTATCTTTTTCTTCATTGAATTCAGCTCGATCACAAGATCTAGATAACGGATATAATCCACTTTCTATTCGTCAGGTGCACGAGTCTTATTTGATGTGGAAAAGAACTGTATGGAGAAATATAAACTTAAAAGAACCGCAGAACAAACCTTTTTTTGCTAAGAACCGGGAAATTACAAAATTTATTTTTGCAGCAGTCGCAAATGGTACTTTACAACCTTATACAAATGATTCAGTTACCGAAAGACAACTTATGACACCTCAAGAATTTAGCGCTAAATTAGTTGTGGAGCAGCCTGGCGGTGGAGATGATTTTGGAGAAGACGATGGTTTTGATGATTTTGGTTTTGGTGATGAAGAAGAAGATCCATTTGGAGATCCATTTGGAGATCCATTTGGTGGTGGTGAAGAAGAAGATGAAGGAGATCTTGTAATCCCTCCACAAGAAATTTCAATGATGGAATTAAAAGAAGACATATATTTTGATAGAACGCATTCTAGAATATATTTTGATATTCAAGCAGTGACTTTAGTTCTTCCTGCTGCTTCTGCTGATAAATCAAGTGATGGAGGATTTACATCTTTTGATTACAACCCTGCTGGATTTGAAAAAGCAATTGCTTCTTTTAGATTTATTGATTTATATAATCTTTTTAAAGATAACCCTGATGCATTGTGGTATAATGATAGAAATATTGCTCAGCATAAAAATTTATCTGATGCTTTTTTGCTCCGATTATTTAAAGGAAATATTGTAAAAGTTGCGAATGTGGATGATAATAGAATAGCTGATCTTTTTGATGGTAAAGAAGCAATCATTCAAAGTCTAAAAGTGGAACAGGATTTAATTGAATGGGAAGCGGCTCTTTGGGAATATTAATTTATAGTTTAAGATAATCTTTAATTCTTTTTGCTTTTAAAGCCCCTATATTTTTTTTTAATTTATTAAAATTGGTTTTTTTAATTTTATTTATACTTCCAAATTCTCTTAATAATTTAAATTTTGTTTTTTCCCCAATTCCTGAAATTTTATCAAGACTTGATTCTAGAGATTTTTTGCTTCTAACATTTCTATGATATGAAATAGCAAATCTATGGGCTTCATTTCTAATCAATTGTAATAATTTTAAAGATTCAGATTTTTTACTTATTAGTATAGGTAAAGAATCATTGGGAAAATAGATAGCTTCTAGTTTTTTAGCTATTCCTATTATGTTAACTTGTTTGTATATATTAAGTTGTTTCAACATTTTAACAGCTGAGTTTAATTGTCCTTTTCCACCATCGATTACTATAAGATTAGGTAATGTTTTATTTTCTTTTATTAATTTATTATATCTTCTATAAATAACTTCTTCTATGGATTTATAATCATTAATTCCTTTCACATTTTTGATTTTGTATTTTCTGTAATTCTTTTTTGAAGGGTATCCATTTTGAAATTTTATCATTGATCCTACTTTATATATTCCTTGTGTATTTGATATATCAAAACATTCAATAGATTTAGGAATATTCTTTAATTTCAGATCATTTCGTAATTGTATTAAATGAGAATATTTTTTTGTTTTTCTTTCTTTTATTTCATTATAATGATGGTCTTTATAAAATTGTATGTTTTTTAAACTTAGGTCTAGAAGTTTTTTTTTATCTCCTGATTTTGGAAAAAAGATTTTTACCTTTTTATTATAATTTTTAATTTTTTGATTTGATATTATATCATAATCATGAGTTTTGTATTTGTCACGATAATGAAAAATTAATTGTTTAATCATAGAGTTATTTAATTCTATTTTTTTTCTTATTTTTTTTGTTTCTCCTGCTAGCATTATTCCATTATTGATTTTCATATAGTTTAAAAATATATTTAAATCGTCATCAATTATTCCAAAAACTTCAATGTTTTTAAATTTTGGATTTACTGTTGTTGACTTGTTATTATACATATTTAATAAATCAATTTTATTTTTGATTTTTTCAGCTTTTTCAAATTCTAGATTTTTTGAAAAATGATCCATTTTAGATTTAAATTCTTTGATAAGATTTTTTAAATTTCCTTTTAATAGTTCTTGAATTAGATTTATTTCCTTTAGATATTCTTTCTCTTCTTGTTTACCGACACATGGCCCTAAGCAATTCCCAATATGATAATCTAAACAAACTTTAAAGATTTTTTTTTCTATATTATTTTTTGTAAGTTTTAGATTACATGATCTTATTGTATATAGTTTCTTTATGATTTCTAAAACATTTTTCATTGATTTTATGTTAGTGAATGGTCCATATATTTTTTCTTTTTTTAAATTAACTTTTCTTGTGACATAAATTCTTGGAAAGGGCTCTTTCGAAATTGCTATGTATGGATAGCTTTTGTCATCTCTTAATAGAATATTATATTTTGGCTTGTTTTCTTTAATTAAATTATTTTCTAAAAGTAGAGCGTCATGTTCATTGTCTGAGATGGTATAAGATATATTGTTAATTTCTTTTACCATTTTATAAGTTTTGGTATTAAGATTTTTTTTCTTTATGAAATAGCTTCTAATTCTAGAATTCAAATTTTTTGATTTCCCAATGTATATTATTTCATTTTTAGAATTATAAAATTTGTAAATTCCTGATGTTTTTGGAATTTTTTTTTTAAAAAAGTTCATGTGTCTGGTTAGTAAATATCAGTTTTATTAATGATGGATGTTTTTAATGAATCAGGATTGATATTTTCATATTTGTTGCAATCAATTTCTATAGTTATTGATTTTGTTGGCTTATCAAATTCTCCTTTTTCAATTTTGAGGGTCTTATCATTGTATGTTTTTAACATAAATTCTTGCCAAATAGGCATTGCAGTTCTTGCTCCTTGTCCTAAAACCCAATTTCTAAAATGAATACTTCTGTCATCACCTCCAACCCATGCTCCAGACACTAAATTTTTTGTTACACCAATAAACCATCCATCAGAAGCATTTTGTGTTGTTCCTGTCTTAGCTCCAATATCATTATCGGTTGTTAATTTCGGGTCAAGGCCTCTTGCAGTTCCTCCTTCTTCTTCTTTAGATCCTTTGAGCATATGTAACATCAAATATGCTGTTTCTTCATTTAAAGATTCTCTTTTTTTAGGAACGAATTCTTGAATTAAATTTCCATATTTATCCTCAATTCTTGATATAAAAAACGGTTCTGTCCAGACTCCTCTATTAACAAAGGTGCTATATGACCCCACTAAATCAAATAATGAAACGTCACCACCCGCCCCAAGACATACAGCTGGAACTGCATCTAATTTGCTGGTGATTCCAAGTTTTTTCGCATAATCTACTACAGTTTTAGGGCTCAATTTTTTCGTCATAAATGCGGTAATTGAGTTTACTGATTTTGCCATCGCTTGTCTAAGAGTCATTGTTTCTCCAGTCCATTTTCCGTTATGATTATCTGGTCTCCAATATGGGGGATCTTGACCTGGCAATTCAAAGACAACCGGAGCATCAACAACTGGGTAACATGGAGAATAACCATTGTCAATTGCTGCAGCATAAACTATTGGTTTAATAGTAGATCCAGGCTGTCTTTTACCTTGCTTTACATGATCATATTTAAAATATTTGTGATTTATTCCTCCTACCCATGCTTTAATATGACCAGTCTTAGGTTCGATGGATATAAAGCCTGATTGTAAAAATTTTTTATAATATTTAATTGAATCTAAAGCACTAAAAATAGTATCAATTTCTCCATCCCATGAAAACACTTTCATGTTTTTTTTCATTTTCAACTTTTTATAAATTTTTATAGAATCATTATCATATTTTTTAGAGTAAAACTTATATTGATTAGAGCGTTTTATAGATTTTGTTATAAAATCTTTTATTTCAAATCCTTTTTCATCAATCCAGGGATTTTTATTTTCCCAATGTTCATCAAATATGATTTGCAACTTTTTCATTTGATTTTTTACAGCATTTTCGGCATACTGTTGCAGAATACTATTGATAGTAGTATAAATTCTTAATCCATCAGCAAATAGATCATATTCATTCTCTTTTGCCCATTGTATTAGGTAGTTTTTAACCACAGTTCTAAAATATGTTGCAATACCTACATTTTGATTTTCAACTTTATATTTTAATCCAAAATCACTATTTACTAAGGAATCATATTTTATTCTATTAATTTTCTTGTATTTATATAAGTTAAATAAAATTTCTGTTCTTTTTCTTTGTGCAAATTCAGGATTATAAATTGGATTGTATTTCGTTGGTTTATTGATTAATCCAACTAAAATTGCAGCTTCATTGTAATTGATATCTGAAGGAAATTTTTTAAAAAACGTATTACATGCTACTTTTATACCATATGAATTACTTCCAAATTCTGCTGTATTTAGATACATAGCCAAAATCTCTTTTTTAGTATAAAATTTTTCAAGTTGTATAGCAACTATCCATTCTTTGAATTTAATAATCCCAATTCCAATAATAGGGACGTTGGTTAGTTTACCTTTCATTTCCCTTGTTTTAAAAAGATTTTTTGCAAGCTGTTGGGTTATGGTACTTCCTCCTCCCTCTAGCTCAGAATTTCCAAATGTAATTACATTCTTTAATACTCCTATACCTGCTCTTAATAAACCTTTTAAATCAATACCGGAGTGATTATAAAATCTAATATCTTCTG
>CAZYIL010000103.1:0-6119 GCA_964646945.1 uncultured Marinoscillum sp.
GGATGTATATTTAAACTCTTTTGGATGTTTAACATTTACAATTTCAATCCCATAAATTCTATAAGTATTTTCTTTAATCTTATTTCCAAACTTAATAGCAACTCCTCCAATTAAACCACCATTTGTATTCTTATTTATTCCCCATAAAATTTCATTATTATAATCAAAATAATCACTTTCTTGTGCACAGAGATTGTTAATTAATAAAATGAAAAAACACTGAATAAATACTTTTTTGTATAAATAAGCCATATCTGTCTTTTTACTATATATACAAAAGTAGTCCTTATATGTTTCATTAGATTTATATTAGTCAAAATAAATTTCATTACTTTTATTATGTATATAAAATTTTAAATTAATGATTCATTCAATTGAAAATAAATATATTGGACAACTTAGAACCTTATCAAAGCATTTGAAATCTGGAGAAAAAATAATTACGGATGCTCCAACTGATAATAATGGAAGGGGCAAAGCTTTTGCTCCAACTGATTTAGTTTCTTCCGCATTATGTAGTTGTATGACAACAGTAATGGGGATATGTGCAGAAAAAGGAAGATTTAAGATGCCTAATTCAAAAGCAAAAATTACAAAAATAATGTTATCCAATCCTAGAAAAATAGCTGAAATACATATAGAGTTAAACTTTGAAAAGAACAATTTGACAGCAGCTCAGAAAAATAAGTTGATTTTTGTTGGAGAGAACTGTCCTGTGGCTAAAAGTCTTAATCCAGATATAAAACAAAATCTAATTTTTAATTTTTAGTTTTTTTGACAAAAAATAATCCAAGGAATATTTTCCTGGACCCAAAAGTAAAAGGCTGATAAATATTGTTAAAAAAAGAACACCTTTTTCCATTCTGGAAAAGGGGTCATCTATATGTACATCAAAAACAATTATAATGAATGTATAGATAATTGGCAAACAAAAAATTCTAGTTCCTAGGCCAAGTAAAATAAATATAGAAGAAAAAAATTCAGCAAAAATAACTAAGGATAAACTTAATTCACTCCCTAGAAAAAGGTGGTTCATAAAAGAGGCAGACTTTTCTTCAAAGTTGATCAATTTTCCATAACCATGAGTCATTAGAGAAAGACAGGATCCAACTCTAAGAATTAAAAGTCCCAATGAAGTCATATAACTTGTGTTTGGAAAACATAAAATGTATTTTATTATTTTATCCATATAATAAATATTTCTAAAATTAAGAAGATTAAATTTGTATTAAAAATTTGTTATGAAATCAAATCAAAGAATTGGGCATGGTTATGATGTACATCGTTTAGAAAAGAATAGGAAGTTTACTCTAGGAGGGATAGAAATAAAACATGATAAAGGGGCTGTTGGACACTCTGATGCTGATGTATTAATTCATGCATTATGTGATGCTTTATTAGGTGCTTTAAATTTAGGAGATATTGGGAAACATTTTCCAGACAATAATCATAATTATAAAGATATTGATAGCAAGATTTTATTGAAAAAGGTAATAATGCTTTGTAAAAAAAATGATTATAAACTTGTTAATACTGACATTACAATTATTCTTCAAAAACCAAAAATTTCTAGTTATATAAATAAAATGCAAAATGTTTTATCAAAAATTATTGGTTTAGAGAATTCAAGAATATCAATAAAAGCTACTACTACGGAAGGTTTAGGATTTATTGGAAGAGAAGAAGGAATTGCTGCTTATTGTGTTGTTCTATTAGAATTAGTTTAAGATTTTATGAATTTGAGAATATTTAAAACATCAGATGGTTCTCATACAATATTTCATTCTAATTTCAATGAAACTTATCATTCTATCTATGGTGCAATTCAAGAATCAAATCATATTTTTATTAAGAATGGTTTAGATTATTGTTTAAAAAAAAAAATAAGATTAATATTTTGGAGGTAGGGTTTGGAACAGGTCTTAATTTATTACTTTCCCTAAAACATGTATTATATAAGAAAATATCAGTTAATTATCAAGCATTAGAACCGTTTCCTTTAGATAAGGAAATTATTTGTAAAATAAATTATCCTAATATATTAGGAAAGGAATTTGATATTGTCTTTGAAAAAATTCACAATCTGAAATATTCAAGAAGTTTACAACTTGCAAAAAACTTTATCTTTAAAAAACATTTAAAAAGAATTCAAAATTATGATTCAAATTTAAAATTTGATATTGTTTACTTTGACGCATTCTCTCCTAGTAAACAACCTGATATTTGGAGTGTTGAAAATTTTATTAAACTACACAGTATGATGAAAACTAATTCAATAATTGTTACGTATTGTGTCAGCAATATATTTAAAAATGCTTTGAAAAATGCAGGGTTTAAATATGATATTCTAGAAGGACCTCCTGGAAAAAAAGAAATGATTAGAGCAAAAAAATGAAATAACAGATGATTTTGTTAAATTTATTTCTGGGACTGATTTTTTTTACCCATCATTCTTTATATGATTTATTATTGTATTAGAATGATTTCTGGAATTCTCAATGAACCATTTGTTAGTTTTTAACCCTCCACATATAACACCTGCTAAATACATTTTAGGCACATTGGTTTCCATAGTTTTTTTATTATGTATAGGAGTTTTATAATTATCATAACCAATTTTTATACCTATTTTTTTTAAAAATTTAAAATCTGGTTGATATCCTGTCATTGCAAGAACAAAATCATTGTCTAATAAAATTTTTCCTTTAGGGGTTTTTAATTCAATTTTTTCTTCTTCAATTCTTGTAATTGAAGAATTAAAATAAACTTTAATGCTCCCTTCTTTAATTCTATTTTCTATATCAGGTTTTACCCAGTATTTAACACTGTTTTTAAGTTTAGATTCTCTTATAATCATAGTTACCTCTTTAGATCCTTTCCTATAGTTTTCAAGAGCAACATCAACTGCTGAATTACCAGCTCCAATGATAGCTATTTTCATACCAAAATAAGGATGAGGATCATCATAATAGTGTTTTACTTTATTTAAATTTTCACCAGGAACATTAAGTTTATAAGGAATGTCATAAAATCCAGTAGCAATAATTACATATTTTGCTATGTACTTATTTTTTTTACTTTTTATTTCAAAAATGTTCTTTTTTTTAATATCAATTACTTCTTCATATAAATTAATATTCAATTTCCATGAAGAAGTAACTCTTCTGTAATATTCCATTGCTTCAGCTTTTGTCGGCTTTGTGTTATGAGAAATAAAAGGGACATTTCCTATTTCAAGTTTATCAGTAGTCGAAAAAAAGGTCATGTTATTTGGGTAATTATATAGAGAATTTATTAAGCATCCTTTATCAATTACTGTATAAGAAAGGTTAGCTTTTATTGCTTCTATTGCACAGTTTAACCCTACAGGACCAGCGCCAATAATACATATGTCAAATTTGTTCATTGTTGCTTTGATATGATATTAAAATAAAATTTTAAGGGATCAAAATTATTCACAAGGTTTTGAATAAAATTTTTATCAGACAAGTGATAATTTAAAAAATTTTCTTTTCTTTCTTGCAGGACTTTATCAGGAAAAAGTTTAGAATAAATTTTATTTAATTTATCTAAACTTTTTTGATGATTTTTCTTTTCTTCTTTGATCATTTTTTTTTCAATTGCATTAATTTCATTAATGATTTTCTTTCTAAGAGCCAATATTTTCCCACTTATTGACTTTTCTATTATTTCTGATTTTTTTAGAATATTGTCCATTTCTTTTTCAATCTTGATTCGCTCTTTTTTTAATTCAAATGTTTTATTTGATTGATTTTTTAAAATCAATCTTTCTAATTCAGGTTTTTCTTTGAAAAGATCATCAAATTGGATATTCAATTGCTTAAGTTTTGTTTGAATTTTATTCTGTATAATAAGAGCAAAATTTCTCGGCACAATAATTGGAAATAAAATATCATAATGTTTAAAAAACTTTTCAAATTCTAACCAATATTCAACTTCAGATGGACCTCCTACATATACTAAATTTGGAAGAATAAGTTGTTGATACAAGCACCTCATTATTACATTTGGGCTAAATGATTGTGGGTTTGTTTTTATTTCTTTAATTATTTCTTTTTCTGAAAATGTTAATGATGTATTATTAATTTTATACTTATTTTCTTCTTTTATTATTCTTTCTCTTAAATTTTTTTTCATATAAAAAAAATTAATTTTTCTAACATTAACCAATGGTTTTTTTGATGAATCAGAATTTAGTTTTTTAATTGAATTATTTATTATGTCATCTTGAATTATGCCAGTGAACATTTTTTTTAATTTTTTATGATTTGGGTCAAGAACTATAAGACCATATTTTCCAAAAAGCTCATTCATATAGTCTAAAACTGAGCTTGAAAGTGGAGTC
The DNA here is from genome assembly GCA_964646945.1 of uncultured Marinoscillum sp. Taxonomy (GTDB): domain Bacteria; phylum Bacteroidota; class Bacteroidia; order Cytophagales; family MED-G16. The sequence goes on from CAZYIL010000103.1 coordinate 4,367, forward strand.
TGTTTTAGATATGCCCTCTCAAATAATGGTAGTTTTTCAGGAAGTTTATCAAGAATTTTCTTAATTCCTCTAGGTTCTAAATTTCCTACGGCGCCTGATGATTTAATATCCCAATCATAATTTTTTCCAAAAAGAGAGAATGATTTAATTTCATCAAAATCATGATCTTCAGAAGCCATCCAATATATTGGTATAAAATATTTATTTTTATACGTTTTGTTTAGTCTTTCTGCTAAATTTATTGTTGTTATTATTTTATAGATAACATACAATGGGCCTGTAAAAATATTTAATTGATGACCGGTTGTAACTGTATAGGTATTTTTATCATTAAGAAGTTTAATATTTTTTTGAACTTCACTTGATATCTCAAAATTTTTATATTGATTCTTTATAATGTTTTGAATTATTTCCCTTTTTTCATTATCAAAGAAATAATTTTTTGTTTTCAAGTTAATTGAGTTTAATGTGGGTGTTTTCGAGTTAATATATTTAAGGAAAATTTTTGAAAATTTTCTTGTTTTTTCAAACTTTAAACTTTTTATTTCTATCATAATAATTCACAATTTAAATCATAATCTTTTGCTTCTTTTACAATCACATTGAAAAAATCTCCAACTTTTAATATTCTAGAATTTCCTTTAATTATAATTTCGTTATCAACTTCTGGAGAATCAAATTCTGTTCTACCAAAGCTAAATTCTCCTTGTTTACGATCAATTATTACTTTAAGTTTTTTACCAATGAATTTTTGATTCAAATTATATGATATTTTATTTTGAAGCTTCATTATTGAATTTGCCCTTTCTTCTTTTATTTTTTCATGTACATCATCTTCCATTGAGAACGCATGTGTATCTTCTTCATGAGAATATGTAAATATTCCAAGTCTATTAAACTTCATTTTTCTCACAAAATCATACATCTCATCAAAGTCTTTTTCTGTTTCTCCTGGATGACCTGTAATCAAAGTAGTTCTTATGGCAATTTCAGGTATTTTATTTCTGATTGTTTTTATTAAATTTTCAGTTTTTTCTCTGTTAGTTCCTCTTCTCATAATTTTTAACATTCTCGAAGAACCATGCTGGAGAGGAATATCTAAATACTTACATATTTTATTATTTTCTTTTATTACATTTAAAATATCTATCGGAAATCCTGTTGGAAAAGCGTAATGTAATCTTATCCATTCAATTCTTTCAATATCACAAAGTCTACGCATTAACTCTCCAAGCATTCTTTTATTATATAAATCGATACCATAATAAGTTGTGTCTTGAGCTATAATCATTAGCTCTTTCACTCCATTTTTAGATAAATTTTCTGCTTCTTGAATGATTATTTCTAATGGTTTTGAAATATGTTTACCTCTCATTATTGGAATAGCACAAAAAGAACAAGGTCTATTACATCCTTCTGATATTTTTAGATATGCATAATGATTTTTTGTAGAAATTATTCTTTTACTTAATAGGTCATTTTTGTATTTAGCTTTTAATTTTTTTAATAAAAGAGGCAAATCATTTGTTCCAAAATATTTGTCAACTTCAGGTATTTCTTTTTTTAAGCTCTCTTTATATCTTTCAGAAAGACATCCTGTAACATAAAGTTTTTTTATATTTCCTAACTTTTTTTGTTCAGCATAACTCAGTATTGTATCTAGTGACTCTTGCTTTGCACTTTCTATAAAACCACATGTATTAATAATAATAATATTTGAAGAACCATTGTTTGATTCGTGAACAACATTAAT
>CAZYIL010000104.1:0-6074 GCA_964646945.1 uncultured Marinoscillum sp.
ATGAAGCGTTAGAGGAGGAACAAGAAGAGAAGGAAGTAGTTAATGAAGCGTTAGAAGAGGAAGTAGAATTAATTAATGAATCACCAGAAGAAAATAAAAAAAATACTAATAAGAATAATGTAGGAAGTCAAAAATCATTTTTTGATACTATAGATGAAAAATAAATTTTTTAAAATTAGTCTTAATGGTTTAGAAGTTTTTTCTAAAATAGGTTATCACAAAGAAGAGCAAAAAAATGGAAATCATTTTTTAATAAATCTTGATTTAAAAATTAAATATTCAAATATAAAAGACGATCTAAATGCCACTGTTGATTATCAATCTATTTATGAATGCGTAAAAAAAGTGATGAATAAAAAGGTAAAATTGATTGAAACTGTAGCTGAAAATATAAATAATAAAATTCTTTCTAATTTTACTAAGGTTTATTCTTGTAAGGTAAAAGTTTATAAGATTAATCCTAAAATCAATGGAAAAATAAAAAGTTCAAGTGTTGCACTTAAAACGAAGAGATAATATAGTTAAATGAAAGATTCTGAGTTATTAAATAAATATTTGGCTAAAGCTAAATCCATTCTAAAAGACAAGAAAAAACTTGAATCTCTTATCCAAAAAGTTTTGGTTAAGTTAAAAGATCTTTCTAAAGATAAAAAGTCCATAAAAGATTTTAGCGAACATATATCTCTTTTTGTTAGAGTTATTGAATCTTATTCTAGTGGAAAGTATACTTATGTGCCTTGGAAATCAATTGCTCTTATTGTTGCGGGGATTCTTTATTTTACTTATCCTATGGATTTAATTCCCGATTTTATTCCGGTAGCTGGTATTATTGATGATGTAGCGCTAATAGCTTGGATATATAAATCTGTCCAGGAAGACATTGAGAAATTTTTAGAATGGGAGAAAAGACTGAAGTCGTAGGGGATCTTTTCAAAAAAAATTTTATGTTTGGAAAATCAACTATTAACCTATTTTAAATGAAAGGTCAGTTATTTAGGGATCTTGTTTCAGATAAAGATGAACCTTTATCTATCTTTGGTACAGTAAATGCTTATTCTTCAATATTAGCTAAAAATAATGGTGTGAAATCCATTTATCTTTCAGGTAGTGGAGTTGCTGCTTCTTCTTTCGGATTACCTGACCTTGGTTTTACCAAATTAGGTGATGTTATTGAAGATGCTAGAAGAATTACTTCATCTTGTGATTTGCCATTACTTGTGGATATAGACACTGGATTTGGTTCAACAAAATCTATACAAAATGCAATTAAATCATTAGAAAAAGAAAATGTTGCTGCTGTACATATAGAAGATCAAGTTGATCTAAAAAGATGTGGGCACAGGCCAAACAAAAAGTTAGTTTCAATTGATAAAATGCAAGATAGAATTAAAGTAGCTTTAGATTCTAGAAGTGATCATTCTTTTGTAGTAATGGCTAGATCAGATGCATTATCGGTTGAAAATGAAGATAGATTGATCGAGAGAATTCAATCATATATTGAAATTGGTGCTGACATGATATTTCCAGAAGCTATAACTTCATTAGATCAATATAAAAAAATTGCAGAGGCCTCATCTGTTCCAATCTTAGCAAATATTACAGAATTTGGTAAAACACCACTTTTTTCAAAAATGGATTTACATAAAAATGGTGTTTCAATGATATTATATCCATTATCAGCTTTTAGGGCAATGAGTAAAGCTGCCGAAAAGGTTTATAAAAAATTATTAAATGCAGAATCTCAAAAAAATATTTTAAATGATATGCAAACTAGAGATGAGTTATATGATCATTTGTCATATTATAAATATGAAAAAGAAATGAATAATTTATTAAATAATAAAAAATGAGTAAAGGACTAAGAGGGATTGAGGCAGGAAAAACTTCAATTTGTACTGTTGGAGAAACCAAAAATGATTTATTATATAGAGGGTATAATGTAATTGATTTAAGTCAAAATTGTGTTTTTGAAGAAGTTTGCTTTTTGCTTTTGAATGGTAAACTTCCTAATAGTTCAGAATTAAAAGATTTTACAAAAAATATTTTTTCGAAGAGAACTATTCCTGAATCTTTAATATCCGTCCTTGAAAAAATACCTAAGGAAACTAATCCTATGGATGTTTTACGTACTACTTGTTCTTTTTTAGGAAATATAGAGCCAGAAAAATCATTTGATAATCAAATGAATTGTGCAGAGAGACTACTTGGTATTTTTCCGTCAGCGCTAAATTATTGGTATCATTTTTCTCATTTAGGAAAAAGAATTTCATTAGAAAATGATTCTGAATCTATTGCGGGACATTTTCTTTCTACTTTACATGGAAGAAAACCTTCTGAAACTGAAGAAAAAGTAATGAATGTATCTCTTATTTTATATGCTGAACATGAATTTAATGCCTCAACGTTTGCAGCAAGAGTTTGTGCAGCAACATTATCAGATTTCCATTCGTGTATTACTGGTGCAATCGGCACGCTAAGAGGGCCTTTGCATGGTGGTGCAAATGAAAAAGCAATGGATCTTATTTCACAATTTGAAAATGAAAAACAAGCCGAAAAATCAATTTATAAGATGCTAGCTAATAAGGAACTTATAATGGGTTTTGGTCATGCAGTATACAAAAAGCTAGATCCTAGAAATGATATTATAAAGAGTTGGTCAAAAAAATTATCAGTTGGTAAGAGTAATCAGAATCTATACAATATATCTTGTAGAATCGAAAGTATCATGAAAGAAGAAAAAGGCCTTTTTGCTAATGCTGACTTCTTTCATGCTTCTGCTTATAATTTTATGGATATTCCAACAAAACTTTTTACCCCAATCTTTTTATGTTCTAGAGTATCAGGATGGTCAGCACATATAATAGAACAAAGATCAGATAATAAATTAATAAGGCCTGGAGCAAAATATGTTGGCAGTGATCCTCTTGATTTTGTTCCTATTAATGAAAGAGTTAAATATGAAAAATGAAGTTTCAGGAAATTATATTTCTGATTATGATAATGAGATTAAGGAGATAGCAAACTATACTGTAAACTTTTCAAAATTTTCTGATCTTTCTAGAGAAACTGCTTACTACGTCCTTTTAGATAGTATTGCATGTGGAATCTTAGCTTTGAAAAATGAATCTTGTAAAAACTTATTAGGTCCAGTTTTTGGTGGATCCAATATAGATAATGGAGCAAGAGTTTTTGGTACAAATTTTAAGTTAGATCCAATAAGAGCAGCATGGAATACAGGATGTATTATTAGATGGCTAGACTTTAACGATACCTGGTTAGCAGAGGAGTGGGGGCATCCTTCTGATAACTTAGGAGCAATTCTTACGCTTACTGACTTTTTAAGCTTACAATGGGTTAAAGAGGGGAGGAAACCTATAAAAATATCTGAATTATTAGATCATACAATTAAAGCTCATGAGATTCAGGGAATTTTAGCTCTAGATAATAGTTTTAACAAAGTTGGACTTGATCATGTACTCTTAGTTAGGATAGCTTCTAGTGCTCTATCTTCATATTTACTTGGAGGTGATTATAAAGATGTATGTAATACCCTTTCTCATGCATGGATAGATGGTAGTAGTCTAAGAACTTATAGGCATGCTCCTAATACAGGAAGTAGAAAGTCATGGGCAGCGGGAGATGCAACCTCTAGAGCTGTTCATCTGGCATGGCTTACTACCAGAGGGGAAGAAGGGTATAAAGGAGCGCTTTCTGCAAAGACATGGGGGTTTAGTGATGTTAGTTTTAAAAGTGAACCTATTAAAAGAAGTCAAGATTACGGATGTTATGTTATGGAAAATATTTTGTTCAAAATTTCTTTTCCAACAGAGTTTCATGCCCAGACAGCTGTTGAAGCAGGGATATCTCTACATAAGATTTATAAAGACAGGCTTGATAAGATTTCACAGATAGAGGTTGAAACACAAGAGTCTGCAGTAAGAATTATATCAAAGACTGGACCACTGCATAACTATGCTGATAGAGATCATTGCCTCCAGTATATGATTGCAATAGCATTGATATACGGGAAATTAGAAGCTAGTCATTACCAAGATGAAATTGCTAGTAATCCTATGATAGATGTATTAAGAGAAAAGATGATAATCAGAGAAAATCCAAATTTTTCTAAAGACTATTTAGATCCTAATAAAAGATCAATTGCTAATAGTGTTACATTAATTTTTGATGATGGATCTAAGTCAGAAAAAATTACAGTCGAATATCCCGTTGGCCACAGGAATAGGAGAGAAGAAGGAATTCCTCTACTAATCAAAAAATTTAAGAATGCTATAAGTAGCTATTATTCTAATAATCAATCAGATGACATTTTAAGTTCCTTCTTAGATAAGGAGAAATTTTTAAATTTATCAGTTAATAAAATGATGGATAAACTAATTATAAAATGAGAGTTGTAATTCAGAGGGTTAGTAAGTCAAATGTTGAGGTTTCAGGAGAAGTTATAGGAGAAATTAAGACAGGTTTGATGGTTCTTGTAAGTTTTGTCGATGAGGATACCAATATCGACCTTGAATGGATGTCAAAAAAAATTATTAATCTTAGAGTATTTAATGATGATGAAGGAAAGATGAATAGAAGTGTTCAGGATGTTGGTGGAGATATACTTCTTATTAGCCAGTTTACTCTTCACGGATCAACTAAGAAAGGAAATCGACCTTCTTTCATAAAAGCAGCAAAACCTGAATATGCAAATGTGATGTATGAGAAGTTTATAAAAGTTCTTGAGAGATCTCTTGGTAAAAAGATTGATATTGGAGAATTTGGAGGTGATATGAAAGTGAGTCTAGTTAATCATGGTCCCACAACAATAATTATAGATTCTAAGACTAAGGAGTAAGTAAAATCAAATTTTCATCTTTTAAGAATGGAATTATTGGTTGACTATTTTTTTCTGAGCAAAATTTAATATCAGTAATATTATTATAACTTGACAATCTCTTTGCATGAGATGATTTCATCATACTTTCTAAAATATTATCTTTAGAAGACTCATATAATTCTTTTGCAATCAAACCTGTATCTGAATTGATTTTAAAATTCTTCAATCCAGAAATAATGCCTCCTGCGCAAAGAGTATCTTCAAGATTTCTAGATCCCTTCCATCCTGAACATAATAATAAAGTATCTTTTTTTTCTTTATTTATATAATCTATTATCATCCCCATATTTAGAAAGGAACCTATTAGAGATATTTTAGATTTTTTTGTTTTAAGGATTGCTTTTGTTCCATTGCTTGTTACAATAGCAACTTTTCTTTCAAAGAATTGATCATTTTTAATTTTTGTCGGAGAGTTACCATAATCAAACCCCTCTACTTTTTTGCCCATTCTTTCTGCCATAATAATATAGCCCTTATCTTTAAATTTTTTACATTCTTCTAAAGTCTCAATTGGTTTAACAAATTCTGCTCCATTGTAAAGAATGGTATTAATTGTACTTGAAGCTCTTAATACATCTACGATAACTACAATTTTTCCAATATGATTATATTTTTTTAATTGTTGATGAGTAAGACATACGTCTATAGCTTTCATATAAACGGTCTTTTAGAAATTATAGCTTCAATTTTTTTATTCCTTACCTCTATATATATAGAATTGGAAATTGTGTTTTCTTCATATTTAATATATCCCATTCCAATAGATTTCATTGTGAATGGTGATATAGAGCCACTGGTTACGTTTCCTATTTCGATTTCATTTTTGTTAAATATCTTATAACCTTTTCTAGCTATTCTCTTTTCTATTACTTCAAAACCTATAAGAATTCTTGATGGATTATTATTTCTATCTCTATCTACAATGTTTTTCCCAATATATTCAATGTTTTTTTTACAAATCCATCCAAGATCTGCTTCAATAGGATTTATGTTTTCATTAATATCATTTCCGTGAAGACAGAAACCCATTTCTAATCGTAAAGTATCTCTAGCTCCAAGTCCTATTGGCTGAATATTATATTTTTTTCCTGCTTTTAATGATTTCCCCCAAAGATTAATTGCAAAATTATTATCTACATATAATTCAAATCCTTTTGATCCAGTATAGCCGGTGGAA
>CAZYIL010000105.1:0-6036 GCA_964646945.1 uncultured Marinoscillum sp.
CATCCAACATTCATGCCCTGTCATAGATTTAGTTGAACTTACATAAGGGCCATTGTTACCGAAAACTTCAAAAATTGCTTTCGCTTCATTGGAATCACCAACAGGTGTCGAGGTTGCATGTGCATTAATGTAACTAATATCAGAAGTATTTAAATTTGCTTGTTTAATAGCTTTTTTCATGGCTCGTGAAGGCCCATCAACATTAGGTGTTGAAATATGAGCAGCATTTGAAGAAAATCCATAGCCTATAATTTCCCCTAAAATTGGAGCTCTTCTTTTTATAGCAGATTCGTAACTTTCTAGAACAAGCGTTGCGCCACCACCACTAGGAACTAATCCATCACGTCTTTTGTCAAATGGTTTTGATGCTTTACTTGGATCTTTTGAGTCAACTGAAAATACACCTAACCCATCAAAAGTACCCATAGACAGTTCATTAATTTCTTGAGCTCCACCACAGATTATACAATCTTGTAATCCGCTTTTTATAAGTTGATATGACATCCCAATAGAATGAGATCCACTGGCACAGGCTGCACTTAGAGTAAAATTAATACCTTTTAGTCTATAGATTGTAGAGAGATTCATGGTAATTGTAGAATTCATACCTCTAAAAATGGCACCTGATCCAACTAAAGTAGTGTCCTTTTTTTCTCGAATTTTATCTACAGATTCTATTACAGATTTTGCTGTACTGTCGTTTCCATAAATAATACCAACTTCGTTTTCATCGAGAAATTCTTGAGATATTTTTGCATTTTTCAAAGCTTCATAAGTTGCCAAATAAGCATAAGACCCTTCATCACCTAAACTGATGCGCTGGCGTCTTGAAAGATGTGTTTTTAAATCTGGTTTATCTACCATCCCTGTCAAACAGGAACGATAACCAAAAGGAACTCTTTTTTCATCAAAAATAATTCCAGATTTTCCTTCATATAAAGATTTTTTGACTTCCTGTATATTTTTACCAATACAAGAATAAATCCCCATCCCAGTAATTACAACTCTATTCATTTTATAGTTAATTTAAGAATAAATTCCTCCATTAATATTTATTACTTCACCAGTAATATATCCTGATTTTTCTGACACTAAAAAAGAGACAACATGAGCAACCTCTTCTGGTTCACCAAATCTTCTAGCAGGAATACTATTTTTTAACTGTTTTTCATCTATCTCCTTAGTCATATCTGTTTTTATAAACCCTGGAGCAATTGCATTAACAGTAATATTTCTTCTTGCAATTTCTTTCGCTAATGATTTAGTAGCTGCTATTAAAGCACCTTTAGCAGCAGAATAATTAGTTTGTCCAACATTTCCTTTTAAGCCTGAAACCGATACCATATTAATTATTCTTCCATATTGTTGAACTAGCATTTTCTTGATTAAATGGTTTGTTACATTAAAAAATCCATTAAGACTTGTATTAATTACATCAGCCCAATCATCTTGCTTCATCCACATAAATAATCCATCTTTTGTTATACCAGCATTGTTGACTATCACTTCGATTATGGCGTCTTTATTATTTTCTTGCCAAGAATTTAGTTTAGATTGGACTTGGTTAGTATCAGCGACATCAAACTGCATGATTTCACCAGATCCACCAACGTTTTTAACTTGTTTTAAAGTATCTAATGCAGCTTTTTTGTTACTATTATAATTTATTATAATATGATATTTTGTATCTTTTGCTAGCTGAATGCAAACTGCTTTTCCTATACCTCTAGATCCGCCGGTTACTAAAGCAAATTTCATTTATTTATATAATTTTTTCCATTTTTTATACTCTGTTTTCCCCAACTCTTTTAGAGCATAGTAAATAGATCCAATCCAATAATTTCTAAATCCACCTCCTGCTGGTTCCGTAACAAGTTGAATGGAAAGTAATATGTTTTTTGAATTCGTATTAAAAAAAACAACATTTAACTTAGTCTGTCTTCTTGGTTTATCTAGACTGTTTATAATAAATACCATCGCTACTTCATTTATAAATTCAAAATTATAATTGTTTACCATTTCTTGTAGCTTTACTCTAGTAAATTCTTTAGTAGGTCTGCTCGTAATCAATTCATTTGCATCAACTTTATCATTTATACTTATCATGTTTTCTGTGGAATAATCAACTCTATCTTTTTTCAAAAATTCAGCTACGTTAAATTTATTAGGTTGACTATAAAACATATCATTCCATTCAGGAAAAAAACGTCTTTTAACTTCATAGGCAGGTTCATAACTAGAAATGCTTCCAATAAGTTTGACTTCTGAAAAGTCTAAACCAATAAAATCAATTGGATAATATGGATCCAAAAGAACACGTCTTAAGTCTTGAGCAGTAATAAACTTGACCGCAAACAATAATAAAAGTGTAATAAATAATTTTTTCATAATTTATGACTGTTTTCTTATATAGTGCAATATTTAAAAAAATTATAGTACATTGTTGAAATAATTTACTAATATTTTCCTTTATTCATTTTAATTTACAAAAAATTTCTTAAACTTTTAAATGTCAATCTTCAAAATTTTGTATTCAAATTTAGCATTGTTATATTACGTTATGAAGAAGTTACTAATATTATTTTTATTTATAACTACCCATTCATTTGGACAAAATTTTTACATAGAAAAAGTAGAAGCACCAGTTCCAATAGAACCAGAACTTGAAGCTGCTATTTACTATGTGATTTCTAATCAGTTAATTACGATAGGTAAAGATGTCAAAATAAAAAAGAATAAAGAAGAATCTACTTATACAGTAAAATGTGTTGTTCTCAGAATGTATGCGCCGGGCAGGAAAGCAATAGGATACGTTGAATTTCTTTCATCTAGTACTAATAAGGAATTACTAAGATCGAAATCAGAAAAAGCGATGAGGACTCCTTTTCAAGGATTAAAAAATCCACTTGAATTAATGTTTGATAGAATTGCAACTTATCAATTTCCGATGTTATTAGGGCAATTAGAAGATATTAAGATACCAGATTCTGATCTTTAATGAAGAGACCAATTGTTAACATCTAAGGATAGGAACATAAAATAATTAAAACTCATCTTCTTATTATTTAAAATCTATAATTCAAGGAAAGTAAAATGATATTTGCTCTATATTTAATAAATGTATCAGAATTACTGCTTTCAAGTTTTATTTTTTCAAAATAAATTTTTTAACAGCATTGATATAAGGATATATTGTAATATCTTCCCCTGTCCCTGGCAAAGGGACTAAGTCACTTATTTCATCATACATTTTTTTTGTTTTTGAAGAGACTTTATCTTTTACATTGAGGTATTTGATAGCTTGAATAATTGCAATCATTTCAATAGCCACTACTTCAAAGGCATTTTCAATTACTTTATCAGTTATTAGTGCAGCATTTGTTCCCATACTAACGATATCTTGGTTATCATGATTATTTGGAATGCTATGGACATACATGGGATTAGACAGCATTTGATTTTCAGCTGTAGTAGATGTTGCTGTAAACTGTACACCTTGCATTCCAAAATTTAATCCCAACTTTCCAAGGTTAATAAAAGGTGGAAGTGTATTATTAAGTTTTGGATTCAACAAATAATTTAGTTGCCTTTCAGCTAGCATACTCATTTTAGTAATCACAATTTTTAATTTATCCATTTCTAGAGATATATAGTCACCATGAAAATTACCACCATGATATACTTCTTTTTTTTCAACATCTATGATTGGATTATCATCAACAGAATTTATTTCTTTAATCAATATTTCTTCTGCACTATTTATTGTATCTAAAATAGGTCCTAATATTTGAGGAACACAACGTAAAGAATAATATTCTTGTATTTTTTTATCAAATTCCAAAATATTGTTTTTTTTCCTACCATTTATATTATCATTTCCATTTTTTATTAAAGCACTATCCTTCAGGTGAGAACGCATCATCTTTGCAATTTTTTGTTGTCCTAAATGTTGTTTGGTTTTATTTAATTCAGATGAGAAATGTTCATTAGACGACTTAACAATTTCATTTAAAGCTGAAGAACAAGAAATCATCTTAAGAAGTAATTTTCTTGAATTTATTACGTTTATAATACCTATTCCATTCATTGCAGAAGTGCCATTCATCAATGCAATACCTTCCCGTATTTTGATAGATATCGGCTTTATATTTTCTATTTCAAAAACCTTTTTCGTTAGTTGTTTTTTTCCCTTATAAAACACTTCCCCTTCTCCAATCAAAATCAGTGATAAATGTGCCAACTGAACTAAATCACCACTTGCACCAACACCTCCATGATCATATATAAGAGGGAAGATATTTTTGTTAATTAACTTTACTATAAGCTCTATTGCAGACCTATGTACTCCTGAATAACCAAGCATCAATGCATTTAATCTTGCAATCATTGTGGCTTTAACAAAAATTGGTTTCATTATATTTCCTGTTCCAGAAGCATGACTTCTAATCAAATTGTACTGTAATTGAATACGATCACTGTTCTTTATTCCATATTGAGCCATTGGACCAAACCCCGTACTTATTCCATAAATAGTATTATTTTTTGAGATTTTATTTAAAAAATCAAAACATTTATCAACTCTTCTATAAACACTCTTTTCTACATTAATTGAGACATCTTTATAAAGAATTTTATAAAAGTTTCGAATATCTAAATCACCTTTTAGAGTTATCATGTTTTGATTATAATCTATAATTAATCTAATTGACTTGTTTAGTAATTGAAATTAAATTATTATTTTACTTTTCAATATCAAAATTTGTTAGCAATTATAAAATAATATTTTTTTAATTGATGAATAAATTAAAAATATTATTAATAATTTTTTTGTCTTTATAATTTAATCTTCAAATAATATATTTGTTTTCATGAAAAATAATATTGATGTTTTAATTATTGGAGCAGGTCCTTCTGGTTGTGTCGCAGCTTCATATTTACATAATAAAGGTCTGAATGTTACAGTAATAGAAAAAAGTAAGTTTCCTAGGTTTGTAATTGGAGAAAGCTTATTGCCAAAATCTATGGATCATTTTGATGAATCAGGACTTTTAGAGTGTTTAAAGGATTTTGAATTTGAAAAGAAATACGGTGCAAGATTCTTAAAAAACGATTTGGTTTGTAACTTTTCTTTTAATGATAAGCATACAGATGGTTGGGATTGGACATGGCAAGTACCTAGATCAGATTTTGATAATGTTCTCGCTAATGAACTAATCAAAAGAGGAGTAGAAATTGTTTTTGAGCATGAGGTAATTGATATTGAATTTAATGATTTAGGGTACTCAAAAACCACAATACAAAATAATGGTGGAGATATTTGTATAATAAAGGCTAAATATGTTATAGATTCTAGTGGATTCGGAAGAGTATTACCTAGATTATTAGATTTAGATATGCCTTCTAAACTTGAAGGTAGAGGATCTATATTCACTCATTTAGAAGATATTAATCGCCCCAAAGGAAATGAGGGAACGCTAATTACCTTTGATGTAATTGATACTAACAGTTGGTTTTGGGTGATTCCGTTTTCTAATGGCATAACAAGCATTGGCTATGTTAGTTCGTTAGATTTATTGAGTTCATTCAAAGGGACAACTTCAGAAAAAATGACGAAAATTCTTAAACTTTCAAAATATTTCTATCCTCGTTTTAAAAATGTTGATTTTTTATTTGAACCCAAAATAATTCAAAATTACTCTAAATCTGTAAAACAATTTTATGGCAAAGGTTATGTGCTTACCGGAAATAGTTCCGAATTTTTAGATCCTGTTTTTTCTTCAGGTGTTGCTTTTGCTACAGAATCGGCTTTAAAAGCTGCTAAATTAATAGTTAAGGAATTTCATAACGAATCTGTCGATTGGGAAAAAGAATACTCAGAATATATAAAATATGGAGTAAATGTGTTTAGGACATATGTTAAAGAATGGTATACAGGTAACTTACAAACCCTGTTCTTTCACCGACCAGAAAATCCGTTAATCAAGAGACAGATTTGTTCAGTATTAGCAGGTTATGTTTGGGATAAAACTAATCCAT
>CAZYIL010000106.1:0-5987 GCA_964646945.1 uncultured Marinoscillum sp.
TTGTTTTGATTGTTAGCACAGCTAAATAATACTAGCAGAATAATTAATTTTTTCAATTTTTTCTTTGTTTAAATGACCAAGTGAAATGAAATTCAGAAACTTTAGTCCCATCACTCATTGTTCCTACTGTTTTAACTTTTGCTTCTACTCCTTTATTAGTAGATATGGCTTGATCTACAGCTTTAAATATTTTTTCACCGTCATTACATCTAAAAGTTATGTTGCCTGTTGTTTTCTATAAATACTTTGAATTCATTTCAGTTACAATAAAGGCTAATGAAGGAGAGACACCTTTTACAGCCAATGATGCTATAGAAGCCGTAGATAATTCTGCTCCCATTGATTGTACAGCGAAATACATTGATTTAAATGGATTTTTATTTTGCCATCTGTAGTACCATTTGAAAGGAATGAATGTTACAGCTTTTTTTTCAGATAATTCTTTTAGTTTCATCCCTGAAAACCAACCCATTGGAACATTTGACAGGAAATATATAGAAAACAAAAATGGGTTTAACCATCTTTTTTTTGACTTTTTTTGCTCTTTACTAAGAATAATCACAATATACCAAATAAAGATAATTTAAAAATGTTATTATTTTAAGTTATTCTATCGAAATAAATCATATTATTAATTACCAGAAAAACGCGTATAGAAAAGTAGTGATTAGTAGTACTACAAATGCTGGAATATTAAATGAAGCGTCTGTTTTAAATAATTCTTTTGTAAGAATTATTCCTTTAGGATTATCCTTGTTTCCTTCAATAAAACTTATTATTAAAATCATACTAGCCGTTGTTAAAAAGGTTATTCCCATTTGATGCATAAAAGGAATATTATCAATAAAAATAGGAAGATCAGACCATCCATTTGGTGCTACTTTAAAATACATAGCTACAGGTATTGATATCAAAACACCCCAAATTGCAGCATTGTTTGTAGTTTTCTTCCAAAAGATACCTGTTAAAAATACAGCTAAAATTCCAGGGCTAACCACACCGGTATATTCTTGAATATATTGAAATACTTGCCCTAGATTTCCAAGATTTGGAGCAATCCACATAGCTATAACAAGAGAAAAAACTACTGTTATTCTACCCACAGAAACTAATTTTTTATCATCTGCTTTTTTGTTAATTAGAGCTTTATATATATCCATAGTGAAAATAGTGGATGTGGAATTTAGCATGGAAGCTAAAGATGAAACAATTGCAGCTGCTAAAGCAGCAAGGATCAATCCTTTTACCCCAACGGGTATATAATTTTTAATAAGCCATGGAGCAGCATTGTCATTAAGAACAGAACCATTTGGTGAAATAAACCCTCCTGGTAAATTTTCTTTGACAATAGTTCCAGTTTCTGGATCCATATTAATAACATATGCTATAATTCCAGGTAGGACTACAAAAATTGGTATAATTAATTTAAGAAATGCAGCAAATGCAATTCCTTTTTGCGCTTCTTTTATACTTTTTGCAGCTAATGTTCTTTGAATTATATACTGATTAAATCCCCAATAATATGTATTTGCAATCCACATTCCCCCTATTAATACAGCTAATCCGGGTAAATCAAACCATGCATCTCTTCCGTCTGGTGTAATAATTTCTCCTTGTGATAAGATCATAGAGAATCTTTCAGGCACAGCATTATACACATAAACTAATCCATTAATTACGCCTCCTTCTGGTGTTACATATGTCAATGCTATTACAGTCATTAAAATTCCACCAAATATTAGTATAATAACTTGAACTACGTCAGTCCAAGCAACAGCAGCTAGTCCTCCCCAAATGGAATAGGAAAGAGCAAAAGTACCAAGTAAAATAATACTACTATTTAATATGATTCCATCACCAGAACTAAAAATAGTATCCATAGCTTTTCCACCCAAATACAAAACAGTAGTTAGGTTAACAAAAATGAATAAAGCAATCCAAAAAATTGCCAAAATTGTTTTTAGATTTTCACTGTATCGTTTTTCAATGAATTCTGGAATTGTAAATATTTTTTTTTCTATATATACTGGTAAGAGAAACTTTCCAACTAAAAGAAGCGTTATAGCGGCCATCCATTCATAACTGGCTATAGCTAAACCAAGTGCAAAGCCAGAACCTGACATCCCAATGAATTGTTCAGCAGATATATTAGCAGCAATTAATGAAGCTCCAATTGTCCACCAGGGTAATGATTTTCCAGCTAAAAAATAATCTTCTGCACTTTTTTGTTTTCCTTTTTTATCTCTAGAAACATATAATCCTATTAGAAGTATTATTGAGCAGTAGGAAACAAATACTATTATGTCAATATTTTCCATAACATAGAAACAGTAAAAATTTTTTGCATAAAGATGAAAATAACTTTATTAATTATCACTATAAAATGATTTATATTTACTTTAAGAAATAAAAAAAAGAGATTATGAAAAAATTGTTATCAGTCATTTTAGTTTTATTTTTATTTTTTTCTTGTAATTCAAAAGTGAAAGAAGATTCAAAAGAAAGAAATAATTCAACAGTTGAAGATGTTCAGAAAATGCTTGATAATATTCAATTACCCGATGGATTTAGCATAGATATTTATGCTGATAATATTACAAATGCAAGGTCAATGGCAATTAGTCCTTCAGGAACAATTTTTGTTGGTAACAGAAGAGATGATAATGTTTTTGCTATCAGAGATGAAGATGGTGATAATAAAGCTGAAAAAAAATGGATTATTACTGATAAGCTGAAAAATATGCCTAATGGTGTTGCTTTTTATAAAGGTGATTTATATGTAGCTGAAGTTGATAAATTATGGTTATTTAAAAACATTGAGAATAATTTAGATAATCCCGGAGAACCAATTTTGATTTATGATAATTACCCAAAAGATAAACATCATGGCTGGAAATTTATTGCTTTTGGACCAGATGACAAATTATATGTTCCAGTAGGGGCTCCATGTAATATTTGCGAAAGTAAGGATGAAATTTATGCTTCAATTACTCGAATGGATCCTGATGGTTCAAATAGAGAGGTTTTCGCTCATGGTGTTAGGAATACTGTAGGATTTACTTGGCATCCTCAAACAGGAGAAATGTGGTTTACTGATAATGGTAGAGATATGCTTGGAGACAATATACCTCCTTGTGAACTTAATAGAGCAATAAAAATCGGTCAAAATTTTGGTTATCCATACTGTCATGGAGGAGATATAGGAGATCCTGAATTTGGAGCAAAGTTTCCTTGTTCGGATTTTGTTTTTCCAGCTAGAAATTTAGGGCCTCATGTAGCGCCTTTAGGATTAAAATTTTATACTGGTAATATGTTTCCTGATGAATTTAAAGGGGATTTATTTATTGCTGAACATGGTTCATGGAATCGATCAAAAAAAATAGGATATAGGATAACAAGAGTAAAAATAGATAAAAATAAAGCTATTAGCTATGAACCATTTATTTATGGATGGTTGGATGAAGAAGAACAAGAAGCATGGGGGAGACCCGTTGATGTTTTAATACTAAAAGATGGTTCGATGTTAATCTCTGATGATAAAGCAGATGTTATTTATAGGGTTTCTTATAAGAATTAATAAATATTAACTTCCCTCTCAAGTGTAATATTAAATTTGTCTTTAACACTTTTCTTTATTTTTTCGGAAAGTTTAAAAATTTCTTTTCCACTTTTACATCCATGGTTTACAAGTACAAGTGCATGTTTTTTATAAACTCCTACATTATTTTTTTTATAACCTTTCCAACCACATTTTTCAATCAACCAGGCCGCGGAAATTTTATGATTTTCAGATGTTTTGTATGATGAAATTTCGGGATATAATTTTTGTAATAAATGAAATTCTTTACTTTTCAATAAAGGATTTTTGAAAAAACTTCCAGCATTACCTAGTGTTTTAGGATTAGGTAATTTCGATTTTCTTATTTTGATTATTGCATTTCTTAATTCTTTTAGAGTAATTTTTGTTAAATCTTTATTTTTAAAAAAATCATTAACTTCTTTATATCCAAAATTCAATTTTTTATTTCTATAAAGTTTAATTGACACATGGGTTATAAAAAATATGTTTCTAAGTTTAGATTTAAAGATGCTATTTCTATATGAAAAATTACAAGATTTTTTATTAAATATTTCAAATCGTCCGTTTGATAAATTTATACCTTTTACTTCATGGATGAAATGTTTTATTTCTGCTCCATAGGCACCAATATTTTGAATTGGAGCCGCTCCAACAGAACCAGGTATTAATGACAAATTTTCTATACCATACCATTCATTATGTACACAATAATCAACAATGTTATCCCAATTTTCCCCAGCTCCAAATTCAACATAAACAAATTTTTCATTTTCTTTAATTATTTTTTTACCTAGAATATTATTATATAATATTGATCCTTGAAAATCTTTTGTGAATAATATATTAGAACCCCCTCCAAGAATAATTCTTTTTTGATTTTCCGGGATAGATTTAAGCGACTTATTTATATCATCTATATTTTTGATCAAGTAAAAATTTTTTACCTTTTGATTTATACCAAATGATGTATAATTTTTTAAAGACACATTTTTTTTAGAAATCATTTTATTTATAATATGTTCGTGAAAACAGCCTGAACATCATCATCATCATCAATTTTATCCAACATGAACTCAATCTCTTTCAATTGATCCTCGTCATATTTTATTGGTGAATTTGGAATTCTTTTTAATTCACCTTTTAAAATATTATTATTACTGTTAATGAGAGCTTTATTTAAAATGCCAAAATTTTTATAATCCCCGTAAATTATTAACTCATCATCATTGGTGACTACTTCTTCTAGTCCGTAGTCAATTAAATCAAGTTCTAATTTTTCTAATTCACTATTTGATATTTTACTAATAGAAAAAACAGATTTTCTTTTAAACAAAAAGTCTAATGATCCAGGGGTTACTAAAGATCCATTAGATTTATTAAAATAAGATTTAATATTAGCTGTCGTTCTTATGGTATTATCACTAGCACATTCAATTATTACTAAAACACCATAAGGTCCTTTACCTTCATAAGTAATTTCTTCAAAATCTTTGAGCTCTTTATTAGATGCTCTTTTGATTGCTGATTCAATGTTATCTTTAGGCATATTCTGAACCTTTGCATTTTGAATTGCTGTTCTCAATTTGGAATTCATTTCTGGGTCAGAACCATTTTCTTTTACCGCAACTGTGATAGCTCTAGAAAGTTTAGGAAATATTTTTGACATTCTACCCCATCTTTTTTCTTTGGAAGCTCTTCTATATTCAAATGCTCTTCCCATAACCAATTATTTATTTTATAATCTAAAATATTGTATGCAATTATTTATTAAGATATAATTAAAATATATATTTCACATATTATTCGTATAATTTTATGATCAAGTTTAATTTTGCAAATGGAAGAAAAAATTATAATAGTAGATTTTGGTTCTCAATACACCCAGTTAATTGCTAGACGTGTAAGAGAGCTGAATGTATATTGTGAAATATTTCCTTATAATGAAGTTTCTAAACTTAGAGATGATGTTAAAGGCATTATTCTTTCGGGTAGTCCCTATTCAGTTAAAGATAAAAATTCTCCTCGTTTAGATTTAAATAAAAATTTTTCTGATTTACCTATTCTTGGTATTTGTTATGGAGCACAGCTAATAGCAAAGAGTTTTAATTGTAAAATAACTCAATCCAAAATTAGGGAATACGGAAGGGCAAATTTAAAACTCATAAAAAATAATTCTAAGATTCTTCAAAATGTTGATTTAAAATCAAATGTGTGGATGAGTCATGGAGATTCAATTTCAGAAGTTTCAAATAATGTTGAAATTATATCAAGCACTGAAGATGTAAAAACAGCAGCTTATAAAATAAAAGATCATGAAATATATGGTTTGCAATTTCATCCTGAAGTAACTCATACTGATGAAGGACTTAAAATATTAGATAATTTTTTATCAAAAATATGTTTTTGT
>CAZYIL010000107.1:0-5930 GCA_964646945.1 uncultured Marinoscillum sp.
GCAGCTGACCAACCTCCAGCGAATACTCCACCTTGAGGAGAAGGAATTTATCCAGGGCATTCTCCTCCCTCAGCTGAACCCGGATCATCATTTACATCTCTAGTTGGTGAACAACCTCCTCCTGCTCTTCCTAGACCTATGTCAGGAATTGCAGTAGGTGTAGCTGGATTATCAGGATCACCTATCCATGTATCTGCTGTACCCCCATCATTTACCCAACCTGCAGCAGTTACAGAACCATTTTTACCATCATTACATGCAACTCCTGCAAAGTTTTCAAAACTCCCATCCACTCCAAGAGGAATTGGAACATTACATGCAAGACCTTCATCTACATCCAGTATTCCATCGTTATCATCATCATCATCATCTGTATTTATCACACCATCAAGATCATCATCATCTCCTGGATTAGTTCCAAAGGGAATAATTACAGGAAATTCTTCGATTATCATGCTATTATAAAATTTTATTCTTTTTTCATCCTCTTTTCTTATTTGATAATTATTTCTTGCAGAAGTCCAGAAATCATCTATTACTTGTTTAGCAGATCCATTATTTTGCAAAATGTAAACTATTCCATTTTGGTCTATTAAATTTCCTTTTGAATCAAATGTTCCAGATCTAATTTCCTCTATTCCAGACTTCCAGAGAGAAATTAATTGATCTTTTGAAAGATGAATAGAATTATCTTCTTTTGATTTAATATCAAATTCTTGAGCTATAGATGGATAAATAAGACAAATTCCTACAAAAAAACTTAAAAGAAGTAATCTGAGTTTTATCTTCATAAAATGAATCTCTTATTAATATCAAAGCAAATTTAAAAAATATATTTCCTATTTCTTAATACGTAATGTATTAATCAAAGATATAGATTATGTTAAAATAATATTAAATTCAAAAATGTTATAAAAATTAAACTTGAATTATTTCAATTCTACAACGATGAACTCCGTTCTTCTATTAAGCTGATGTTGCTCTTCATTACATCTAGAACAACTATTTCCACAGACAACTTTTGGTTTACCTTCACCATATCCTTTACCATATATTCTCTCATCAAAAGTACTAATTATTTCTCCTGAAGTATCTATGTTTTCAGAATCTGCAAGTCTTTCTTGTATGTATCTAGCCGAGAATCTAGCTCTTTCTTGGGAAAGATATAGATTATATGCGTCTTCACCCCTACAGTCTGTGTGTGAGCCAAGTTCTATTTTTATATTTGGATAATCATTTAAAACTGCAACGACTTTATCTAACTCCGTAGCAGCAGCAGGCGTAATATCAAACTTATCAAAGTCAAAATATATTGGGCTAATTTCAATTAATTCTGCAAGGTCGACCCCTACTTCTAACTTACTTACTACAAGAATAGAGGTGTCTGATTGGAAACCATCAGTAGCTGCATAATAAATAGTATCTGATTTAAATTCAACACCTTCATTAGGTTCATATACAAATGTTCCATCCCCATTTAAGGTTATATTACCATAATTAGGTTCTTTAACGAGATAAGCGTTTAGCACATCTCCTCCTGGATCTACATCATTTGATAATAACCCTTCTGTAGCATTATCCACTATAAGTGTTTCTCTTGGGTCAAAAACAAAAGCATCTTCATTTGCAACGGGAGCAAATGGATCAAATATTTTAATTTTTACTGTAACAGGATCACCTTCTACAAATCTATTTTTCACTTTATAGGTGAAAGAATCAACAGAAGAAATTTTATCGGAATATACATATCTAAAAGATCCATTGTCATTGAACTCCAATGTTCCTTGGGTAGGGTTTGAAGCTAAAACCGCTGATCTACTTCCAACCAATTGTAGTGGATCAGTTACTCCAGATCTAGCTATTTCAATATCATTAGAAAGAACCCCTCCATCTATCATTAATAAAGTATCTCCTGCCATAACAGTATAATAATCTTCCATTCCATTCGGAGGTATGTTAGGAATTCTAAAAGAATAAATATCATCATCTCCTACACCACCAACTCTATTAGAAGAAACAAAACCAAACTTATACATTTTGTCAATAAAGAAAGATAAGTCATCTCTTTTAGAATTAAATGGAGCTCCAAGATTTTTTATACTTTGACCACCAACACCTACATTTTCAACCATAAATACATCTAAACCTCCTAAGCCAGGGTGTCCATTAGATGAAAAGAATAGAGTTTTGCTATCAAAAGCATATGGAAAAACCTCGCTGCCTTCTGTATTAATGGTAGGACCCATATTTACTGGTATTGAATATTTTTTATCTGAAATTATGTTAACATAGTATATATCCATTCCACCTAATCCACCCGGCATATCACTAGAAAAATACATTCTAGAACCATCAGGTGTAATTGATGGGTGCATGACTGCATAATCATTGTTATTAAAAGGAACTCCTTTCTCACCAGAAGACACTGAGCCATTAAGTGAAGCTTTATAAATACTTAAGTTTAAAGCATCATTCTTTCCAATTGAGCTTGAGCTTCTTGAAAAAATAATCCCTTTACCATCAGGAGTTATAACCCCTGGTCCTTCATGAAACTCTGAATTAGCGTCTCCAGTTATTAATCTAGCATTTTCAACTGTTAAATCACCCTCATTAAAATCTGCTAAAAATAAATTGTAGGTTGGTTTTTCAGGTTTAATAAACTTTCCCTTTATCTTTTTTGATGATTCACCTGAAGAAGTAAACATCAATCTATTGTTCTTTCCGTCATTAGTTCTTATTGAATATGAACCAATTTCCGATGCTGGAGAATTAATAGATAAATTAGATAATTGATACTCATCTGAGCCAGATTGGAGCGAAATATAATACAAACTGTCATTAGAATACAAAGGAGATTTAGAATCTTTCATAACAAATCTAGAATATTTCTTTCTCAGTTTTGTAGACTCCCCATAATCACCAGTAATATCCAGCAAATTAGCTAAATTGAAAAAATCCATTGGAATTTCTTCTTTATCCTTTGAATCAAAAATTCTATTATAACTTTCTACAGCTTTTTCAATATCATCAATAAATTCATAAGAATAAGCCATGTTTCTTAATGTTTCTGCATCTGGATCACCAATTTTTTCATAAGACTTCAACGCCTTGGAATAAAGACCATTATCAAAGTGGTAGTTACCCCAATTTTTATTTTTTTTATCAGAACCACCAACTCCAAGGTTGAACGCAGGAAATTTCCCTTTAGAAGCATCTCTATCTTGTGCTTGAAGGGATATAGGTAAAATAAAAAGTAGTATAAATAATAGCTGTTTCATAATAATTACAATTTAAAGATAAGTTATTTATTAAACAATTTCTTAAAAATTAACGTTACATATTTTTTTGTAAAATCATTAAAAATATCTAGGAGATTTTACCACATCTTTTTTCTTATAAATAAAGTTATATATAAGCATCAGTTCATGAGAACCTCCATTATATTTAAAGGTGCTATTCCCAACAGAATAATCAAATGAATATCCAGCAGTAATTTCTTCAGTCACATTAAATCCTGCCATAATCCCAACTCCACCTCCTTTACTTCCAGAAGGTATAATTCTTCCAAAAGTTGTCCGAGTCATGACGCCAATCCAAAAAGTTTCTTTAAAAATCGCATAGGCACTCAAATCCATATTTACAGGAGCTCCCTGAGTCATTTTTATATATGAACTGGGTTTAATTTGAATTTCATTCGTCAAATCAAATAAAGCTCCTCCAATAAGAAAATAATGTCTCTGTGAAGAATTAAATTCATGATTTATCATACGAGGTATGGAAAATCCAGCATACCAACTAGGGGTATTATAATAAAATCCTACACCAAAATTAGGCAAAAATCTTTTTCTGATATCCGTAATAAAAGCATCATCTATAGGGTCATCCAAAGACAAAACTGAAAAATCAGATCTAAATCTATTCCCACCACCCTTAAGTCCAAATGATAGTTTATGACCGGCGGTATTAATCTTAAGATGATATGATGCGTCTATATTAAAAGAAAATGATCTTATCGGGCCTATCTTATCGTTCATTATACTAAAACCGTATCCAATTTGATCATCAAAAAGAGGCATATTTAGAGAAATCGTTTGTGTCATAGGTGATCCTTTAAAACCAAGCCACTGTGATCTATGTACAGTCATTACATTTAAAACTTCTCTAGATCCAACGTAAGCAGGATTTATAGACTGTAGGTTAAACATATAATGACTAAACATTGCATCTTGCTGTGCCAAAAGTCCTAATGACATAAAAAATGAATAAAAGAATAATAATATTTTTTTAATCATCCCGCAAATATAAATAATTTATACATCTATATTAAATTTAATACTTTTGAAAAAATCATTTTCTTCTTAAATAGAGATAACCTTTATAATCTTCACAACCATTATTTAGTTTTATTATATAATAATATACACCTTCCGGCAACCTATTATCCGAAGAATTTGATTGATTGACATTAGCAATACCATCCCAATCGTTTTTATAATTTATTTTATCAAATACTAATGATCCCCATCTATTTACAACAATTGTTTTGCTGTAAGGATAATGGTCAATATTTTTAATTACCCACGTATCGTTTATCCCATCTCCATCAGGAGAAAAACCATTGTGTACTGTAATGTTGCAACATTTTATTGTGGTTGTCACTGGAACAGAAATACTTAAATAAAAGTAAGAACAAGGATCTTCAGGATCAGTTCCATCTTTTATTTCATCACCATCCGTTACACCATCCCCATCACAGTCTACTCCAGAAGTAATTGGTAAAGTGATTTTTTCTTTTTCATATTTACAAGGATCTAATTTATCTATATCATTGCAATCGGTTACACCATCCCCATCACTATCTGTTTCTAAAACATGAACTTCAAATTGATCAGATACATCACAAATACCATCAGACGCAGATAAAGTAACTGTAGAAGACCCTTTAATCGTTCCTAAAGTCAACACCACTAATGAAGAATCTGTTAAACTTACTGTTACCACATCTGGATAAGAACTAGATACATTAAAAGTCAAATCATCACCATCTGGATCTACAAAAAAGACACTCATATCAAAATTATTTATTTCAGAACATTCATTTACAGTAATTTCAGGAGGATTAAGAACAAAAATCGGACAATCATTTGTAGGGTTAACAGTTATAGTTACATTATATGGACCCTTTGCAGCACATCCATCCTGATCAATTAACATATATTGGAATTGGTCGAGCGGCATTTCACTTCCATGATGGATATAAGTGAATCCACCTAAACTATCCGCATTAAAGTTCACCTCACCATAGTTTGGTCCTGAGCCAGGTTTTAAAAGGTACACACGAAGGTTGTTAACATCAGAATCTATATCACTATCCGATGTACCAGAACTAGCATTTACCTTTTTAATCATCCCATTGACCGTTTTTACGGTAAGAGTATCTCCTTCATCAACAGTATATTCATCATCTACACCCACTGGGCAATCATTTGTGTTTCCAATTGCAAAAGTAACTACAATATCTTCCACCGTACACTCTCCGTCAAATAATGAATATGTAAAAGTATCTGAATGATTTTCAGTTCCATCGTGGGTGTAAATAAACCTGCCATTTTCACATATCACGTTCGTTTGTCCATTTCTTGAATCGCCAGGATCGGTACAAGCTAAAATACCATGTGATGGTAAGGATTGATGAGTGGCAGTAAGTGTGTTGGCTGGAACATCCACATCACTATCTACCCCATTAGGATTAGTGTTATTGATAACCCCTTTTGGTAATGGCAATCCAGTTCCTAACCCACCATTTGCTATAAAAGTACCTCCTTCTACCAATATTACATTATTCAATCCGTTCATATAAATATCACCCTGACCCACAGGGCAATCGTTTACAGGAGTAATCGTTATTGTAACAGTAGCAACATTAGAAT
>CAZYIL010000108.1:0-5869 GCA_964646945.1 uncultured Marinoscillum sp.
CATTCTATTTAATATAAAAATACGATATCCACTTATATTAATACTTCTTCCTGGGGCACTTATACCTGAAGAATATGTTCTATATTTTTTATCAAAAATATTTTCAATTGATAAAAAAAATATAAATTTTGAATTTAATGTATAATTAATTTTAAAATTATGAGTTATCCAACTCAAGCTACCTTCTGGTGTATATAAGTAGATTTTATTTAACTCGCTAGGAGATAGGCTACTGATTTCTTTTTTTCCATTATATTTTATATAATAATCAAAAGATAAATTTTTATTATTGAAGGACATTCCTGTTTTCCCAAAAATTGGTGAAATATGTCTTAAGGGATTATTATTTATAAGATCTTTACCATCATTATAAGTTAGAGAGGAATTTAGTTTATAGCTTTTAGTTAAATTAAAATCTAAATTAATGCTATATCCCCAAACATAAGCTTTACCAGTGTTTAATATTGCTTGTACTCTACTTAATTCACCATCATAATAAATAGAATCACTTCCATTAAACTGATAATTTCCTCTTACCATTGCATTAAATAATTTAGAGTAGTATAAAGAAGCTTCAATTTTATGTTTGTTTAAAATAATTTTTCTAAAATTTAATTCAGTGTTTATAGAATATTCAGGTTTTAAATTTTGATTAGGAACAATAATATTTCCAGGTTCTGAGTCAAAAACTTTTCCAATATCATCTAAATTTGGGGCTCTAAATCCAGTTGATATTAAATAATTAATTTGATTTTTATCATTAGGAAGATAAATAATTCCTATATTTCCATTTATTGATTTAAAATTTGATTTAATTATTTTATAAGGAAAATTAAAAAAATCTTTATTGTTAAATTTTGATTCTAGGAATATTGAAGATATTCTACTTCCTGAATTTAGTTTAATTTTATCATTTATGTTTTTTTTGTAAGAAAAATATGCAGCAAATGAATTATAATTACTGCCTCCATCAGGGTATCGGGTAGAGGTATTTTGTTTTGAACCATCGGTTATATTTTCAATAAAAGCTTCAGAATTTACTTTATTTATAAAGAATTCAAAACCATAATATATTTCATTTTTAGTGTTATTTGTTTTGTCAAAATCAAGATTTAAACTATAAACTTTGACTTTTTCATTTCTTTGTCTAAGATAGTCACTATATAGTTTTCTCTCGTTTCTGCTTTCTTCAACTAATTGGTTTGAAATATTAATTATTAACGCATCATAAAATTTATTTTTATTAAATAAGGTTAACTTAAACTTGTTCATTATAAATTTTTGAGGACCATAATACCACTCACTATATTTTGGGTTAATTAAATCATTATATTGAATCAATCGATCATATCTAGGAATATTTGATGAATTTGATATATATATATTGTGTGATAACGAAAGGTTTTCTGATACATTTACTTTTATTTTTTCAATAAAATTAAATTGAGAATATCCGCTGAACTTTTGAATATTATAGTTTTCATTCTCTATAATTATATCAGGCGTTCCTGTTTGAACATATTCGTTTCTTTTTCCATAATTGGGATATTTATTAGATCTTTTATTTCCAGATCTTAAATTATCAAAATTATTGAATGAGATACTTGATATTGAAGATATTTTGTTATTTCCTAAAACAAAATTTAAATTAAAATGTTTTGAGTTAGTAGCACTATAGTACTTTAATAAATTGCTACCTTTAAAAAGAATTTTTTTGTTAGTTGAAAACTCAGGTTCTTTTGTATGAAAATCCATTACTCCTCCAATAGCATCACTTCCATATATTACTGATGCAGGACCAAATAATACTTCAGTTCCTTCTAAGATGTTTGGATCAATTGAAATTATATTATGAATGTTACCACTTCTATATATTGCATTATTTAATCTAATACCATCTAAAACTATCAATATTCTGTTAGCAGAGAATCCTCTTATCATTGGACTTCCTCCACCAAGTTGGCTTTTTTGAAGGAAAATTTGTCCAGTTTCTTCTAGTAAGTCAGCAGATGTTTTTGGATTAATATATTTAATTTCATTTTCCGATAAATCTAATATTTGACTTGAAATATCACTTTTACTTTGTTCCCATTTATTGGCAGATATCACTATTTCATCAATTTTAAAAATTTTCTCTTCTAATACCACTAAATAATTATTCTTTTTTAATTTATTGAAAGTAATTGTCATATTTTCATATGATGGATGCTGAATTATAAGCGTATCATTAACAGAAAATTTCTCCAGATTAACCTCTCCGTTAGAATTTGTTGTTTCACCGATTGATTTTGCATTATTATATATTGACACAAGGGGTATTGGGTTATTATCTACATCTATTATTTTTATACTTTGAGAGAATGAAAAATTACATACAAATAATAAGAATAAGATAAAGTAGCATTTTTTCATATAATTACTGTCTTATTTCCAAGCTAAAGCAGCAGCTCCTAATATAGCTGCATCTTTTTCCTCCAATCCTGATTCCATAATTTTAACCTTTTTTTTATAAAATGGCAGTAGATTTTTTTTAAAATATTTTTTAGTTGGTTCTAAAATCCATTTTCCTGAGTTAGCTAAACCTCCTGTAAGAATGATTGCTTCTGGTTGTGAAAAACTAACAAAGTTGGCTAATGATTTACCAAGGATTTTACCTGTATATTTGTAAGCATATTTAGCAATTGGATCATTATTTTCTGCAGCTCTGGTTATATCCTCACCATGTAAGTCATTAAATGGGATTTTTCTAAATATACTATTATCATTATATTTAGATAACATATACATTATGGTTCTTTTTAATCCGGTTGCTGAAACGTATGATTCCAATCCTCCTTTTACACCAAGTCCAGTTAATCTCCCATCATCAAATACCGAAAAATGACCAAGTTCACCTGCAAAACCATCAAATCCCTGAACTAACTTACCATTAGATACAATACCACTTCCAAGACCTGTTCCTAGTGTTATTACTATGAAATCATTAAATATTTTTGCATTTCCATAAAGCATTTCACCCATTGCTGCACAATTAGCATCATTAGATAATTTTATAGGTATTTTATAATGTTGTTTTAATTTTTTCACAACTTCTAGTTTTCCCTTCCAATTTAAATTTGCTGGTGTGTCAATAGTTCCTTTTTTAAAATTGGCATTTGGTGCTCCTATACCTATAGAAATAAGATTTGTTTTTTTAGATATTAAGCTATTTATAGTTTTTGCAATATTATTAACAAAATCATTAAAACTTTTAGTTTCTTTAGTTTTAAACAAAGCTTTCGAAATGCAATTACCATTTCTTTCAATAAGCCCAATTTTTGTAATTGTTCCACCAATATCTATACCAATAACTACATCAGTCATCTTTGTTAAAATTTAATGATAAAGAGTTAATACAATACCTTTTCCCTGTCGGCTTAGGCCCATCGTCAAAAACATGACCTAGATGACCTTTGCAATTACTACAAATTACTTCAGTTCTAATCATGCCATTTGAACTATCCTTAACTAAATTAATAGCTTTATTATTTATTGGTTCCCAAAAGCTAGGCCATCCTGAACCTGAGTTGTACTTTGATGTGTGACTGAAAAGTTTATTATTGCATCCTTTACATTTATAGGTTCCATTTTTTTTATTGTAAAGTAATTTACCTGAAAATGCTTTTTCAGTTCCTTTATTTGTTAAAATATAAAATTCTTCTTCATTTAAATTATTTTTCATACTATGATTTTTTGCAAATATAATCTTCAAATCAATTATATTTATTTTAATAATATTTATATATTATTATCATATTATCAAATTTATGAAAATAAAAGGTAAGGCAATAATTTTAACTAACGGTGTTTATGATACCAAATCTGCTAAAACAGCTCATGGTTTAGTAAGAGGTTCTTTTAGATTTAAAATTGTTGCAATTATTGATTCGAAATTTTTTGGTAAAGATGCTGGTGAATTATTGGATGGAAATAATAGGAATATACCAATCTATAAAGATGTTTTTTCGTTTCTTGATTTAAAAATAAAAGTTGATTATTGTATTGTTGGAGTTGCATCAGCTGGCGGAGTATTGCCAGATGAGATGAGATCAGATATTATTTTATCATTAAAAAGTGGACTTTCTATAGTGAATGGACTTCATAGTTTTATACAAGACGATAAAGAAATTTCAACTATTGCAAAGGATAATGGTGTTAAAATTCATGATATTAGAAAACCTAGAGAAAGAGATTTATTGTCTTTCTGGAGTGGTAAGATAAATAATGTTGATTGTCCAAAAGTAGCGGTAATGGGTACAGATTGCGGTTTAGGAAAAAGAACAACCGCTAAATTAATTGTTGAAACTTTAAGAAAAAATTCATTTAAATCAGAAATGATATTTACCGGGCAAACAGGATGGATGCAAGGATGGAAATATGGTTTCATTCTTGATTCAACTTATAATGATTTTGTTTCTGGAGAACTTGAAAAAATGATTCATGAATGTTATAAAAATGAAAACCCAGACTTCATACTTATTGAAGGTCAAGCAGCTTTAAGAAATCCTTCAGGTCCTTGTGGAAGTGAATTTTTAGTTTCATGTGATGTAGATGCTGTTATTTTACAACATTCGATCAAAAGAAAGTATTTTGATGGTTGGAAAGATGTTGGATGTAAGATGCCTTCTTTAAAGTCAGAAATTGAATTAATTAATATGTATGGAAAAGAAGTTTTAGGCATTACCTTAAATACTTCTGATATGAGTGAGAAAGAAAAAAAAGACACAAAAAAAGAATTAGAAAAAGAATTAAAAATACCTGTTATTTTGCCTGTTGAAGAAGGTGTTGATGAGTTGATACCTGTTTTAGTTGAATTAAAGAAAAATTATGATAATTAAGAACATTGAAACGGAATTAGCTGATATTAAACTTACAAGGCCATATACTATAGCATATAAGACTACATCATCAATACAAAATATATTCATAAAAATAATATTGAATAATGGAATGATTGGTCTTGGATCATCAAATGTTTCCAAATATGTTGTGGGTTTAAATACTTCTGAGTCTTATAAAAATGTAGTTGATTTTAAAAATGAACTAATAGGAAGAGATATTTCTTATTTGGTTAGTAACGTTGATAAAGTTGAAAATCAATTTATTAATGATCCTGGTTCAAAAGCAGCCTATAATATTGCTCTTTATGATGCTTTCTGTAAATCTCTAAATATTTCATTAGGGTCATTTCTTGGAAGAATAATAACAGAATTACCAACATCCATTACAATAGGCATAAAAGATATTAAAGAAACGATAGAAGAGATTAATGAATATTATGATTCTGGTTTTAGATTTATCAAAATTAAACTTGGAGACAAGATCGATTATGATATTGAAAGAATTTTAAAGATTAATGAGAAATTTGGTAATAATATTAAGATAAGAATAGATGCTAATCAGGGATGGTCAATTGATGATACCGTAAAGTTTTGTAATGAGACCAAAGGAATTGAATTAATTGAGCAACCTGTAAGCGTTGAAAACACTCAACAACTTTTAAAATTAACTGATAGAGTAAAAGAATTTATTGCTCTTGATGAAAGCCTTGTGACTTATCAAGATGCTATAAAATTTTCTCAGAATAATTACGGTAAAATTTTTAATATTAAATTGATGAAATGTGGTGGAATCACTTCTGGGAGAAAGATTGCAAACATAGCTTTATTAAACAATATTAATCTTATGTGGGGATGTAACGATGAGAGTATAATAAGCATTTCTGCAGCATTAAACACCGCTCTTTCATTTTCAAACACAAAATATTTAGATTTAGATGGCAGTTTAGATCTAGCCAAAGATTTAGTTACTGGTGGTTTTAGCTTAAAAG
>CAZYIL010000109.1:0-5684 GCA_964646945.1 uncultured Marinoscillum sp.
AATACCCTTTTCCTCCAAATTTAGGTAATAAAGCAGGATGAATATTCAGTATTTTATTTTTAAAATTTTCAATAATTATTTTTGGAATAAGTTTAGTATAGCCAGCTAATATTATATGTGTTATTTTTTTTGACTCTAATAAAAACAATAATTTATTACTAGAAATAGATTTATTATCAATTAACTGATAAGGAATTTTCAGTCTTTGGCATCTCTCTAAAACATAAGCATTTTTATTATTGCAAATAATAATTTCGACCTTAATAAAAGAATTCTTGTGGAAATAGTTAATAATATTTTCAACATTAGATCCACTACCAGAAGCAAATAAAGCTAGATAATTCATCATATTATTTTGTTCTCGATTTTTTAAATGACAATATTAAGCCTAAAATCATAACAAAAAAACCAATCCACATAAGGTTGATTAATGGCTTTTGAACCGCTTCTACTATTATCCAATTTTTTTGTGTGGTTTGAAAAGAAATGTTAAAAATTTGATCTTTTGGAATAATTTCTGTTAAGTAAATCTTGATTCCTAAATCATCTATTATATCTGGTATCAAGCCAACTTTTTTTTCTTCAATAATGTAAACAGGTTTAGCAATATATTCCTGATTAGAAGCTAATATTTTTATTTGAGCTTCAGCTACAAATCTATTGGACACTGTATCGCCGGATTTAATCGTGATTCTTTCAAGTGATGAAACGTAATCATTTAAAAAAAATGTTTGGTTTATTTTTACATATAATGAATCCTTTTCAGACCATTTAATCTCTTGGCTTGGATCTGGATAAGTTCTTACATGCACATAGAGATCTGATAAGGCTTTCGATTTTACATCAGGAGAAAAAACTATCATATCAGAGTTAGAATCAGTCTGAACTTTAGGAAACAAATTGAATTCATTTATGGGCCCATTAGAATTATTATTAGTGAATTTTATTTCAAAATAAGTAATATCCTTGTTTTCTAATTCAACAGTATCATTTTCAAAAACTCTACTGCCATTTATCTCAAAATCTTGTTTCAAAATATGTTTATTTAATACTGGAATATATTCTAAATAGTTTTCATTTATATATCCAGAATAATTTTTTAGTTCTTTTCTCTTACCAAGATAATTAACATCATAATCTCCTATTTTTCTTTTTTCATTAACAAACAAAAGCATATTATTTTGGTTAACTTCATCTGGAAAATCGCTATTCCATACTAATCCAGTATAATTTCGAGAAACAATTGATGAATAGCCTGAAGAAAATAAAATTCCTATTAGCATAATAGCTAACCCAATATGTGAGACGGCTGCTGATGAAATTAGCTTTCCTTGTTTAATAAAATATAATAAAATGCTGCCATTAGAAAATATTGAAAACAATGAAGCTGATAGAAGTATCATATAAGAAATTTTATTTATAGGATACATAACTATTATAATAGAAGAAAAAGTCATTGTTAAAATAAGAGGTATAAAGAAAAGTTTTCTTTTATTACTTGATTTTTTTGACTTCCACCATAAAATTTGAGCTATACCTGAAAATATTGCAATGAAAGAAGCAAACCAAATTTGAGCGTTTGAATAAAACAATTCTTTTTCAACAGGCGGTGCAATATTCGAAAAACCACCAAAAAATTCTATAATAGCACTATAAACAGGAATGGAAGTTGGAAAAATAACCTGAAAAGACATAGCTAATAGAGTAAAAACTCCGATTAATAACCAAAAATCCGCAGAATACTTTTCAAGAGTTTTATCTGAATGCGGAATTATATTCCATTGTTTAATAAAGTAAGCAATACTTATAACTGTAAATGTAAATAAATATAAAAGAAGTTGTCCGCTTAAACCTAAATCTGTAAAAGAATGCACCGAACTATCTCCAAGAATTCCACTTCTTGTTAAAAAAGTTGAATATAATATTAATATAAAACTTAACACAGTAAGTATTAATGCTGTTTTATTATAGTTTATATTTTTTTTAGTAAGAATTATAGAATGTAAACTAGCAACAAGAAATAGCCAAGGCACATACACCGCATTTTCTACTGGATCCCAATTCCAATAACCTCCAAAGTTTAATGTCTCATATGCCCAATAGGCTCCCATCATGATTCCAACTCCTAAGACTATTATTGAGATAACTAACCATGTTTTAGCAGGATGTATCCATTGATTAAAATCAGATAATCTTAATGAGGAAATCGCATAAGAAAAAGGAATTAAACAAATAGCAAATCCTAAAAAAAGAGTAGGTGGATGTATTACCATCCAATAATTCTGAAGAAGCGGATTTAACCCTGTTCCATTTTCTGGTATAAAATTGGGATTAATTTGAAAAACAGGAGCAGCAATAGCATCTTTTAATAATATAAAAGGTGAGCTTCCTATCTTAATATCATAAAACACAATGCCTAAAACCATAGAAGACAAAAACACTTGAACAATAGAAATTATTAATAGAATAGAAGTATTCCATTTGTTGACTTCTTTATTAAGAAAAATAACGCCTAAAATAATATTCCAAAATATCCACAATAAAAAAGAACCTTCTTGTCCCTCCCAAAAAGAAGAAATCTTATAATGTATAGGAAGTTCATTAGAAGAATGTTGGAAAACATAATAATATTCAAATTGATTATTAAATATCAGATAATAAATCGAAAAAATAGAACCTATTATACAAAAGGAGTGAATATAAAATAATGTAGAAGCAAAAGTAAACCATCTAATTTTATAATTAGAATTTTCAAAATACAAAAAAGATATTGAAGATAATAAAGCAAAAACAAAAGAAGAGATTAACAATAAATGACCTATATCTCCAAGTGATTGCATTGAAATACTATATGGTTATATTATCCTTTGTGTATTTTGAAGGACATTTAAGTAAAATCTCTTGAGCAATAAAATCGTTTTGTTTATATGAACCTATAACTACGAGTTGATCT
This sequence comes from uncultured Marinoscillum sp., assembly GCA_964646945.1. Lineage (GTDB taxonomy): Bacteria > Bacteroidota > Bacteroidia > Cytophagales > MED-G16. The sequence goes on from CAZYIL010000109.1 coordinate 2,954, forward strand.
GATAATAAAAAATCAGGAGGCATTGGCTCTCCATAAAATACATTTTCAATACTTCCTTCTTCATCAATCATTTCAAATGAAAAACTGAGTTTATCATTGCTGTTTTTAACTCCAACAATTTCATTTTTTGAATTTTTATTCAATTTTCCTACAACATGAATTGGAGATTTTTTTCCCGCTTCAATAAGAAATTTAGCATCTTTAAACGTCACATAAGTACTTGAATCACCAAAAGTTGTTATAATAATGATAATAATTATAGATATAAATGCTAAATAAAGAGCGTTTAAATTTTTCATTTATTTTTTTCTATTTTATCAATTTTCCTTTCTATTCTATATAAATAAAAAAATATTCCAATAAGAATAAGTAAAACAATTACAATTACCGTATAAATTTTACCTTCAGACCTAAAAGTATCTGCCATTTCAACTTGCATAAAAGAATTATATAATAGGATATAATAGAACAGCATTTTAAATATCTCTAGATAAAATTTCTACTCTTAATCTTAAATTCGAAATCCAAATTCCTAATAAAATAAAACCTAAAACAGCGGGATAAAAAACAATTCTTAATTGATCATTCATATCATATACGTTAAACCCTGGATTTCCTCCATTGCCTGGATGTAAAGAATCAGTCATCCTTGGTAAAATAAATATTAATGGTATTAACATAGCAAATGCAAATATATTATATACTGAAGAAATTTTTGCTTTTTTTATTTCATCATTAATTGAAAATCTTAAAAGAAAAAATGAAAAATAAATAAGTAAAGTAATAGCAGAGCCATTCAATTTGGGATCATTTGTCCAATATGTCCCCCAAGTAAATTTTGCCCAAATCATTCCTGATAATATTGCTAGTATTCCAAAATATACGCCAACAGAAGCATATGTAGAAGATCTTATATCATAAATTATTGTTTTTTTAGATATAAAATAAAAAGAATTAATACAGGAAATTAATAATAAAAAAATCATACTAAACCACATAGGTACATGAAAATATAAAACTCGAATCGTTTCGTTTAAAATAGGCAGAGAAGGAACATCAAACAAAAAACTGCCTATCATCACATAAATTAAAAGTGAAATACACAACAGTTTTATATGGTTAAAATATTTTAATTTTTCCATAAAAATTTAAACAAAAAATTTGATAAACTAATAGCAATAATATTCAGTAAAACTAAAATATAGAAATCATCTTCAATAACATTCCATGAAAATTCTACATAGGTGTTTTTGCTTAAATCTAACAGAATTTTTATTATAGGTATTATAATTGGAAAACTTAAAATACCTAGAAGCATTGAATTTCTTTGAACCTGATAGCTTATAGCAGAAATTAAAGTCAAACAATTTGAAATGCTAATCGCCCCAAGCAATAATAATAAGAAAATAAAATTTGACCTAAAAAGGTTACCTAACAATAAAGAGTATAAACCAAAAGAAATAAAAAATAAAATAAATAAAAAAAGAAAATTATAAATCAATTTAGCAATAATTAATTCCGATGGGGAAAATAAATAATAATAATAATAATTTCTTTTATAAGACTCGTGAAAAAAACTTTTGGAGATAGATGCAATTGAGCCAAATAATATAACTATCCAAAATAAGGATATCCAAACATCAAACTCATTTATTTCAATAAAATTAAAACTTATATATATGATAAAAATTGATGAAACTAAATAAAGAACCACAGATAAAAAAAGATGGCTATGATTTATGTCAATTTTTAAATCTTTAGTTAGTATAATAAGAATTTTCTTTATCATCTTTGCACAAAAATAATATTCAAAATATAAAATAAATGTAATAATAATGGATTCAAAAAATTTATTTCCACATAATCATTTTGTTAATTCTGACTTAAGACAAAAATTAACTCATCAAAACTCTCTTTTGATTTGGTTAACAGGGTTATCAGGATCTGGAAAATCTACAATTGCGAATGAATTAGAAAAAAAATTATATTCCAATAATTTTCTTTCCTACCTTTTAGATGGAGACAATATTAGGGTTGGATTAAATAATGATTTAGGATTTTCAGATACAGATAGAAAAGAAAATATTAGAAGAATTGCAGAAGTTTCAAAATTGATGATTGATGCTGGTATAATAGTAATCACTGCATTTATCTCTCCTTTTGAAGAGGAAAGAAGTTTTGCCAAAAACTTGGTGAAAAAAGAAAATTATTTTTTAGTTCATATTGAATGTTCAATAGAAAAATGTGAAGCAAGAGATGTAAAAGGGTTATATAAAAAAGTAAGAAAAGGGGAAATTATAAACTTTACAGGAATAGATTCTCCATATGAAATTCCAACAAAAGCTAACCTAATAGTTAATACAGAAAGAGAAAGCGTTAAAGAATCAGTAAATAAAATTTTTAACGCTATTCTAAAAAAAATAAAAATCAATGAATTATAATGAATTATTAAATATAGGATTAGAAGCATCTATAAAATCTGGGGAAGAGATCATGAAAATTTATGAAAACACAAAAAATATACAATATGAAAACAAAAATGATAACTCACCTCTTACAATAGCAGATAAAAAATCTCATAGTATCATTAATAAATTTTTAAAAAAAACAAAACTGAACATAATAAGTGAAGAAAGCAGTGTGCAAGATTTTAAAACTAGAAATAATTGGAAATACTATTGGTTAGTAGATCCATTGGATGGAACAAAAGAATTTATAAAAAAAAATGGTG
>CAZYIL010000110.1:0-5683 GCA_964646945.1 uncultured Marinoscillum sp.
GGAGAAACTAAAGTTATTGCTACTGGCGGTATGTCAAAAGTTATTTCTTCTTTAGAAAGATATTTTAACGATATTATTCCCACTTTAACCTTGGATGGTTTATTATTGTTTTCTAAAGAAATTACATCTAAATAAATTATTATGAAAAGTGTAATAACATGTGATATGGAAGGAAGAATTCTAACTATGAATAATGCTGCAGAAAAGATTTTTGGTTATAATAAAAGTGAACTTATAGGCAAAAAAAGGGTTTCTATCTTTTCACCTGGAGAAATTGTTCTTCAAAATGTTTCTGGTTGGCTTAAGAGTGCTAATAAGTTTGGCGAGTTTATTTCTGAGACTTATTTTTTAAAAAAAGATGGAACAAAAATAAATGCTAGAATAAGAATTACACCCATTTTTTCAAATGGAAAAAACAAACCTCAGACGGGCTATTGTGGTGTTACTATTCCAATAGAAAAAGAAGTTGTTGTAAAAATAAATTTTTTAACAAAAATTATAAAGGTTTTAGCTATTACAAGGATGCCTTTTACATCTGCTTCATTATTTCCAGTTCTCTGTGTTGGTGCTTTTTATGCTTCTTTAGGAAATGATTTGTTTAATATACCCAATTTGATATTATGTTTTTTTGGTATTCTTTTGCTTCATTTGGGGGCAAATGTATATAATGATTATTTTGATGTAAAAGATGGAACAGATCAGGTTAATAATAATTATTTTAACTCGGGAGGTATAAGTAATATATTAAAAAAATTTAGTGCTCAAATTTCAGGTGGGAGTAGAGCAATTGAATTACGACTTATAAACTTAAAAGACACAAAATTATTAGCTAATATCCTTTTAGTTTTATCTCTATTAATTGGATTTATAATTTTTTATAATAGTTCGTCAATTACTGGATCATTTTATAATGTTTTTGGCGCATTATCTATTGGGTTTTTAGGATTATTTCTTGGCTATTTCTATACGGCATATCCTTTGAGATTATCATCAAGAAAAGGCTTTGGTGAATTATCTATTTTTTTAGCATTTGGTCCTTTGTTAACTTTAGGAACAGCTTTTGCTATATCTAATGAGACAATAGAAATTTTTTCAGAAATGTTTTATCATTTATTATTTTTTGGTTTTCCAATGGGTTTACTAACAACAAATATTTTATATATTAATCAATTTCCAGATGCAGAAAGTGATGCTAAAACTGGCAAAAATAATTTAGTAGTTATATTAGGAAAGAAAAATGCTAGATGGTTATATTTAATTTTCCTCATCCTTGCTTTTATTTCTTCTTATTATATGTTGAGCATTTTTTCTTCTTTAATTCTTAATTTTAGATCCGATTTATTTCTAATTACTCTTTTCACACTTTTAGCATTTGGATTTTATATATTCATTAGACTATTTAATGATTATGATTCTAGAGAGTTAATAAGATCAAATGTAAATACTATAGTATTGCAAGCATTGTTTTGCATATTTTATATTATTGTGTTACTTCTGTAGAACCGCTACAGTAAGCCTGCTAACACATATTAAACGATCTGAATCATCAATTATTTTTGTTTGCCAAACATGAGTTTTTTTCCCGATATGAAGAGGGGATGATTTACCATGCACATAACCATTTTTTACACTTTTTAAATGATTAGCATTAATTTCGAATCCAACTACTGTATTTCCCATATTTTCACAAATCAAACCTGAACCAAAACTTCCTAATGTTTCTGAAAGAGTAACAGACGCACCGCCATGAAGGAACCCAAAAGGTTGAGTAGTTCTTTTATCTACAGGCATTTTTCCTTTTATATAATTTTTTCCAATTTCAGTTATTTTGATTCCCAAATGACCTATCATAGAATTTTTTGAAACCTCGTTTATTTTTTCTAAATCTAAATTTTCTTTAAACATTTTAAAATAATTATCTTTTAAAATTAATAAATTATTTTTTTTATAAATATATTAATTTAAATGAATATTTTCATTCTAAGACATGGTGAAACTGAGTTAAATAATAAGGGTATAATTCAGGGTTCAGATATAGATTCTGAAATTAATAAAAAAGGTATAATTCAATCAAATAAATTTTATGAAAAATATAAAAAGTATCCTTTTGAAAAAATATACATTTCTAATCTTAAGAGAACATATCAAAGTATTTTAAAATTTATTCAATTAGGGATACCATATGAAAAGTTAGAAGGTTTAAATGAAATAAGTTGGGGGGAAAATCAAGGTAAGAGAGATGATATAATAGAATATAAAAAATTAGTTAATTCTTGGAGTAAAGGAAATTTAAATGACTGTTTTATTAATGGGGAATCTCCTTTAGATGTACAGAATAGACAAAAACATGTTATTAAAAAAATAATCGAGGATAATTTTGAAAATATTTTAGTATGCACTCATGGTCGAGCATTAAGAATTATGTTATCTTGGTTATTAACCAATAATATTTCTAATATGAATAATTATCCGCATTCTAATTTAGGTTTATATGTTTTAAAATTTGAAAATAAAACTTTTAGAATGAGTAAGAAAAATGACATTTCACATCTTTCTTAGAAAAGATTTGACTTATTTTTTCTTTGTTTTTCTAGTGGGTTTTTTCTTTTTTTCTTTTTTTCTAGTGGGTTTTTTCTTTTTTTCTACTTTAATATCTTCTACATCTGCTAATATTCTTCCGCAAAACTCACACAAAATTATTTTCATTTTTTGTTTAATTTCTGTTTGCCTTTGAGGAGGGACGACATTAAAACATCCACCACAAGCACCTCTTTTAACAATCACAACCGCCAGACCATTTCTTTGTCTCTCCACAAGTTTTTTGTATGATAAAAGAAGATTTTTTTCAATATTTTTACTTGATTTAATTTTTTCTTTATTAAGTTTTTCTTCCTCTCCTTTGCTTTCTGAAAGAATTGTTTCAAGTTCTGATTTTTTTTCAGTTAAATCTTCTTTTCTGTTTTTTATTTTTTTCTTTGTTTCTTTTTCAGACACTTTATTTGTTTCAATTTTTTCCTCTGTTTCAATTATGTTTTTTTTATAAATTTTTACATCTAATTCTTGAACTTCAATTTCTTTTGATATAGCATCATATTCACGATTATTTCTAACGTTCAACTGTTGAGATTTATATTTTTTTACTAATTTTCTTGCATCCTTTGTCTTATTTTTATAATCCTCTATTGAGTTAGTTAAATTTTCGGTTTCATTAACGTGATTTTCAAGTCTTGTTTTATATCCAATCAATTCATCTTCTAAATCTTGAACTTCATCTGGAAGAGCTCCTCTAATTTTTTTTATATCAAAAATTCTTGAATCAATATTTTGTAATTTTAACAAGTTTGTAAGTTTTTTATTTATGTCTCTTTCCATGTTTTTAGTAATAAGTTATAGGATTAGAATTCATTTTTGATAAATGAATTGCAATATTAATTAATTTTTTATTTAAATATTCATAAATTAATTCTTTTGTAAATTGCTCACTTTCATAATGTCCAATATCAATTATTATAATTTTATTTTCTGATTGGAAAAAATCATGATATTTCACGTCAGAAGTTATAAAAGCATCAGCGCCAGATTTTATAGCATTTTTAATTAAAAACGATCCTGAACCTCCACAAACAGCTATTTTATTTATTTTTTTATTAATTATTTTCGAATGTTTGATAACTTTTAAATTAAATGTTTTTTTTAAATTTTTTAATAAAACATTAATATTAGTTTTTAAATTACCTATAATTCCAGAGCCTATATTTTCGCTTTTGTTGTTTATTTTGGAAATAAAAAAAGCTACTTGATCATATGGATGTGATTCTTTTAATGTTTGTATTAATTTATCTTCAATATTGTTTTGATAAATTAATTCAACTTTAACTTCTTTTATATTTTCAGCTTTATTTAGAGTTCCTATTAGTGGTTTCGAGTTTTTTTCTGGCACATAAGTCCCTTTGCCTAATACCTGAAAACTACATGAATTGTAATTTCCAATCTTTCCAGCTCCTAATTGAAATAATTTTTTTAAAATTTTTTCTTTATATCTTTTTGGGGTGTAAAATTCAATTTTAGATAAAACATTCTCTTTTTTATTTAGTATTCTAATATTCTTTAATTTTATTTTGTCAGCCAATTTTTTATTTACTCCAGTTATAACATTATCTAAATTGGTATGTATTGAATAAATAGATATTTCATTTTTTATGGCTTTTATAATACATTTTTCAACATAATTAGAACCATTAAGTCTTTTTAGATTATTAAAAATAATTGGATGATGTGAAATAACAAGATTACATTTTTTATTTATAGCTTCATCTAATATTTCTTCTGTACAATCTAAAGTAACCAAAACCCCTTTGATTTCGTTATTTTTATTTCCAATGATTAATCCTGAATTATCATATTCCTCTTGTAAAATGGGTGGTGCCCATTTCTCTAAACATTCAATAATTTTAATTAATTTCATATTGAAAAAATGAATTTGACAAAAAAAATAACTTTTCTAATTTTATATCCTTTATCATTAATATATGATGTAATTACAAGTCTAAGAAATTTTTTATATGATAAAAAAATATTATCGACTATAAAATTCAGCATTCCTATCATTTCAGTTGGTAATTTATCAGTTGGAGGGACAGGAAAAACACCTTTCGTTGAATATTTATCAAAATACTATTTAGATAAAAGATATAACATAGCGATATTAAGTAGAGGGTATAAGAGAAAAACCACTGGATATATTATTGCTGAAGAGACTCAGGATTACCTTTCAATAGGAGATGAACCCATGCAGTACTATTTGAAGTTCAATGATAAATTAATAGTTTCAGTTTGTGAAGATAGGATATATGGCATTAATAGAATTATAAATGATTATCCTAAAACTAATCTTATTATTTTGGATGATGGTTTTCAACAAAGAAAAATTAATTCCTCTTTTAATATTGTTATCAGTAATTTTAATAAGCCTTTTTTTTATGATTATTTACTTCCTCTTGGTTTATTAAGAGAAAAAAGAATTAATATTTCAAGGGCTGATCTTGTTGTTTATTCCAAAGTTCCTAAAGATGTATTGTATGATGATTTAAAGAAGTATTCCATAGAATCAAAAAAATACTTAATAAGGGAAAACAATATATTTTTTACTGAAATTTTATATTCTAAATTAGTTCCTCTATTTAATAGAAATTTGAATATTAATTCTGCAAAAAAAGTTATTGCAGCATCTAGTATATCAGAATCTTCTTTATTTATTAGTTATATTAAGTCAAAATACAATTTAATTAAATCTTATAATTTTCCTGATCATCATATTTATAAATTAAAAGATATAGAGAATATTTTCAATAACCTTAAAAAAGACACTATTTTAATAATTACAGAGAAAGATGTACCTAAATTTAAAATTCATAAAAATAAACTTTCTAATTATCCTATATTTTTTTTACCAATCCAGGTTAATATTATATTAAATGAAAAAAAACAATTTTTTAATAAAATAGATTTCTATTTAAATTCATATAACTAAATGATTAAATTTTATTGTTTATTACTTGTGTCTATTTTTTTTATCAACTTCACTTTAATTGCTCAGAGGGATAATGAAAAAGTCTCTGGAGAAAAGGAGATAGTTAATCAAGGTGATGTAAAATCAAAAAGGACAATTCTTGATGATTCAACT
>CAZYIL010000111.1:0-5668 GCA_964646945.1 uncultured Marinoscillum sp.
TTTATCATTTGCTTTTATTGTTTAAAAAAATATGCAATTGTGCAATAAGTAAAGTGTCTTTACTTTTAAGGACCTTATTAAAGAAGATATCTGCTTCTTTTTTGTTTCCTAATTCAAAATTAGAAATTCCTAAGTGCAAATATGCTCTTTTATCTAAAGAATCTATAATTAAAAGTTGATTAAATCTATCGATAGCATTAGTAAATTGTTTTGATTGTATAGATAAAATTCCCAAATTGAATAGTGCTTCTTTATTATCAGGTTCTTTTTCTAGAATGTTTCTTAACATAAAAATTCCCTTCATTGGGTTGTTGGAGTTTATCAGTTTGAGGGCGTTGTCTATCGATGGTTCTTTTGAGGATGTTGTTATTGTTTGTTCCTCTACACCAACTACGTGTGTTGGTAAATTATATAAAAATACAATTAATATTATTCCGGTCAATAGGATTAAAAGCTTTTTATAAACCATTTTTATTTTAAAATTAGTTAATCAATGATTATATTTTTTTTGACTTTTTCACCAAAATTTCTTGAAGGTTTAAATGTGGGATAGTAGTGAGGTTCTATAATAATCGCGGTGTTTGTGGAGATGTTTCTGGCTATTTTTTTTGCTTTTTTTTTATTAACAAAGCTACCAAATCCTCTTATGTATATATTTTTTCCCTCTATCATTGAATCTTTTATGGTTTTAACAACGGATTCAAAAAGAAGAGAAACATCATCTCGGTCAATTCCTGTTTTATTTGAAACTTTGTGTATTATATCTTTTTTAGTCATAACTAATCTTATTTTTGTAAAACAATTAAACAATCTACATAAATATTGAAAAGAATAAAACAAGATTTTATCTCTTTGTTAGATATTTGGTATAAAAAAAACAAAAGGAAGCTTCCTTTTAGAAAAACAAAGAAGCCTTATTTAGTTTGGTTGTCAGAAATTATTCTACAACAAACCCAAATGTCAACCGGCTTGGGATATTATGAAAAATTCAAAAAAAAATTCCCTACACTAAAATCATTATCTGATGCTAATGAGGATGATGTGGTTAAGTGTTGGGAAGGTTTGGGATATTATAATCGCGCAAAAAACTTACATATAACAGCAAGGTATTTAAACAAAGAATTATCTGGAAAATTCCCTACAACACAAAAAGAATTAATAAAATTAAAAGGTGTTGGTCGTTATACTTCTAGCGCTATAGCATCAATCTGTTTTAATGAAAAAACTCCTGCAATTGACAGCAATGTTTATAGGGTTTTTTCTAGAGTTTTTGGAATTAAAAAAAACATCTCCTCTAGTTCTGCGTATTCTTTTTTTTACAAAAAATGTCTTCCTTTTATTAATATGGTTGATGAACCAGGAGAATATAATCAATCTATAATGGATTTTGGTTCTATACAATGTGTTCCTAAAAATCCTGTGTGCAATAATTGTGTCTTAAACAAAATCTGTTATTCTTGTATAAATAGTACCCAACATATTTTTCCAGTTAAAAACAAGACAATAAAAAAGACTAAAAGATATTTTTATTATTTAGTTTTTAATTATATAAATAATTATTTGTTTCAAAAACGAGAAAAAAACGATGTTTGGAAGGGTTTATATGATTTTTATTTAATTGAAAAACCAAAGCTAGAAAAAAAATTTAATTCAATTCTGTGTGAGTTGCCTATAAACATAAAATATAACAATATTGTGTCTGCTAAAACCACTCTCTCTCACCAAAAAATATACATAAAGTTTATAGAAGTGGAGTTGGAGAAAAAAAAATATTTTAATTATTTAAAAAACAGTTTGGGTTTAATAAGTTTACATAAAAAAAAACTTGGTGATTTAGCAAAACCAAAAGTTATAAACGACTATTTGAAAAAAATTTTTTAATTTGTAGGTTACTTATAAATATTATCAACTATGGCAGGAGTAAATAAGGTTATATTGTTGGGGAATTTAGGAAAAGACCCAGAGGTTAAAAGGCTTGAAACGGGTAAGTCTGTAGCGAATTTCAGTTTAGCAACCAGTGAGGTATATAAAAACAAAGAGGGAGAAAAAGTAACAAAAACAGAATGGCATAATATTGTTTTGTGGAGCCCTTTAGCTGAAATTGCAGAATCTTATTTAAAAAAAGGAAGCCAGCTATATCTTGAGGGGAAAATTTCCAATAGGTCATATGAAGATAAGGAAGGTGTGAAAAAATACATATCAGAAGTAGTTGGTAGAGAGATTACATTATTAGGAAAACCAAATTCTAATAATTCTACAGAAGAAGTTAGTCCTGATGATAATTCAAAAATAGAAACAAAAGAAGAAAATGACGATCTTCCTTTTTAAATTTTAAAATAATAAATATTGGATTTAGATTTAATTGAGCCCGAGGGAATATTGGGATTTTATCATCAGAATTGGTTTTATAATTACCCTTATTTCATTTTTGTTTTTTTGTTTGTTTTTTTATTAGTGTTATTATCTGGCCTTGTTTCTGGTTCAGAGGTTGCTTTCTTTTCCTTAAACAATAAGGATTTAGAAAAAATAAAAGCTTCTAAAACAAATGCTTTACGTTCTTCTATTAAACTTTTAAAAATACCAGAAGCTCTTCTAGCTACAATTTTAATACTAAACAACCTTATAAATGTTGCTATTATAACTATTTCAGCTTTTTTTACCTGGACAGTTTTTGGCAAAACAAATAACATAGAGTTGGTGTTTCTTTATTTAACATTTGTGATTACTGTTATAATTGTTTTTTTTGGTGAGATTATTCCAAAGGTATATGCTAACAAAAATAAATTTCTCTTTATAAAATATTCTTATCGATTAATTAAGGTTTCTAAAATATTATTCTCTCCTTTAGTTCTGTTATTAATTAAAACTGGTTCTTTTTTAAAAAAACAAATAAAAAAAGAGTCTTATGATGTTTCGATTCAATCTATAAATAAAGCTTTAGAGTTAACTACAGATAAAAACACTAGTTTAGAAGAAAAAAACATTTTATCTGGTATTGTAAATTTTGGATCTTTTAAGGTAAAGGAAATAATGAAAGCCCGTGTTGATATTGTAGGTTTTGAGGAAAAAACCAGTCTTTCACAATTAAGAAAAAAAATTATCAACTGTGGTTACTCAAGAATCCCTGTTTATAAAAAAACATTAGATAAAATAATTGGAGTTTTATACGTAAAAGATCTTTTCCCACATTTAGAGAAAGGTGATGATTATAATTGGGTTAAGCTTTTACGCCCACCGTTTTATGTTTCTGAAAACAAAAACATTGATGAGTTATTTAAAGATTTTCAGGAAAAAAGAGTTCATTTAGCTTTAGTTGTAGACGAATATGGCGGTGTTTCGGGTTTAATCTCAATGGAAGATGTAATTGAAGAAATTGTGGGAGATATCAAAGATGAATTTGATAACGACAAAGAAATTATATATAAAAAATTAGATGATAAAACATACGTTTTTGATGGTAAAACTTCTCTAAACGATTTTTGTAAAATTACATCTAGTAAAAAGAATGTTTTTGATTCAATCAAAGGTGAGTCTGAGTCCGTTGGGGGAGTATTGTTGGAAATAAAATCTAAATTACCTAATAGCGGAGAAAAGATAAGATTTGATAACTTTGTCTTTACTATAACCTCTGTGGATAACAAAAGAATAAAACGTGTTCGTGTATTTAAAAAAAAATAAACTAAGAGCTTTTTGTGTCTTTTTTTTTATTGCTTTTTCTTTTTTCTCATGTGAGACTAAGTTTTTACCTAAACCAAAAGGTTATAATAAGATACACTTACCAAAACATGAATACGATAAATCTTCTAGTGATTTTCCTTATTCTTTTGAGGTATCAAAAAAAGCAAAAATTATTAAAAACACAATTTATAAAAATGAGCCTTATTGGGTTGATTTGTTTTATCCTGATTTTAATGCTGAAATAAATATAACTTATAAAAAAATTCGTAAGGAAAAAAAAGACCTTATGGAATTTATTAATGATACATATAAGCTGATTAACAAACATCAAGTAAAAGCTTCCGTCATTAAAGAAACTATAATTAAAACCCCTAGTGGAAAAAAAGCCACAATAATAGAGCTTTCTGGTGAAGTACCCTCCCAATTTCAGTTTCATATAACAGACTCCTCTTCTCATTTTTTAAGAGGCGCTTTATATTTTAAAACAGCTACTAAAAATGATTCTTTAGCGCCTATAATTAATTTTATCAAAATAGACATGATTCATTTACTAAACACCTTGGAGTGGAATGACTAAAGAAAATATTTTAAACACTAAAATTGAGTATATTAAGGGGGTGGGGCCTAAACGAGCCTCCATGTTAAATAAAGAGTTAGGTGTTTTTACTTTTTCTGATGTTTTAAAACGCTTTCCGTTTAGGTATGAAGATAGGACTGTTTTTTTAACAATCAAAGATATCACAATCTCTACTGTGGGTGTGAATTTTGTTGGTAAGGTAGTTTCTTTAAAAAAACTTGGGTATAAAAAAAACAAAAGATTAGTTGTTAAAATGCAAGACAACACAGGGTCTATTGAATTGGTTTGGTTTAAAGGGATTAATTGGATCGAAAAAAAAATCAAAGTTGATCTTGTGTATGTTGTTTTTGGAAAACCTACATTATTTAATAATATTCTTTATATAAATCACCCGGAAATAACTTTATTTGAGAATAAAAAAAACGCTTATTTTCAACCTATTTATAGTTTAACAGAAAGTTTGAAAAAAAAATACTTAAACTCATTTTTTATTGAAAAAATTATAAAAAACGTTTTAAATCAAACACACACCTTTATACCTGAGTCTTTGCCTGAAAACATTAGATTAAATAATTCATTAATTAATAAAAAAAACGCTTTATTAAACATCCATTTTCCTAAAAATAAATCTTTGTTGGAAAAATCTATTTATTTTTTAAAGTTCGAAGAGCTTTTTTATTTACAGCTTAAAATTCTTTCTTTTAAAAAAAAGAAACGTTCATTTAAGGGATATGTTTTTAAAAAAAACCTTTTGTTGTCAAGGTTTTACAATAAACATATTCCTTTTTCTTTGACGGAAGCACAAAAAAAAGTGGTAAAAGAGTGTTATAAAGACATGTCTTCAGGTAAACAAATGAACCGGTTAATTCAGGGGGATGTTGGAAGTGGTAAAACCATAGTTGCTTTTTTGTGTATGTTGTTTGCTATAGAAGAAAAAACTCAAGTTGCTTTTATGGCTCCAACTGAAGTCTTAGCAGAACAACATTATTATAGTATTTTAAATTATGCTTCTTCTTTAGGTGTTTCTGTGGGTCTTCTAACGGGTTCGACAAAAAAAAAAGAGAGAGTTTTGTTGTTTGAAAACCTCAAGAAAAATAAAATAAACATTTTAATAGGTACTCACAGTTTAATTGAAAAAAGCGTTGTTTTTAACAAATTAGGTCTTGCTATTATAGATGAGCAGCATAAGTTTGGAGTTGCTCAAAGAGCAAAACTTTGGAGTAAAAAAACAACCTACTATCCTCATGTTTTGGTTATGACAGCAACACCTATACCAAGAACATTAGCTCTAACTTTATATGGAGATTTAGATGTTTCAATTATAAACGAGCTTCCGTCTGGTAGAAAAAAAATTATCACCTCTCATAGAAATGAAAATTCTAGATTAAAGGTTTTTGGGTTTATAAAAAAAAT
>CAZYIL010000112.1:0-5646 GCA_964646945.1 uncultured Marinoscillum sp.
TTTTGTCGTCAAAAGCAAAATCTAATTTTTCAATATTTATTTTTCCTGATTCTAAAGCAACAGCAGTGATATCATCAAATTGATCGTCTCTAGCTTCAGATTTCATTAATTGATTAACTTTCTTATACGAAGAAAATGCTAGATTAGCTCTTGTAAGTAATTGTGAGGCCTGAACCAGAGGTGAGAGTGTTCTTCCAGATAATATTACACAAGCTATTAAAGCTCCTGATGAAATTTCTAGATTTGATATAAGTATTACTCCGTAAACTATAATAGCAGTTTGGCTTATTTGAAGGCCTGTTTGGCCAAAAGTTACTGAGATATTTGAAGAAATTCTAGATGTAATAGAAGTATCATTTTGTTTATCTACTGAATCTGTCCATCTTTTTTTAAGAAAATCACCTCCAGCTACTGTTCTTACGCTTTCCAGATTATTGGTTAATTCAGATAATACTTTCGCTTTTCCCATTCTGTAATTTAAATCTTTTTCACTAAATCTTTTTAAGAAAGGTTGAACAATACCTGAAACGCCTAAAACTAATGGAACAATTAAAAGAGGGACTATACCTAAAGGTCCAGCTATACTAAAAATAACCCCAATAAATAAAAACATAAATGGCAAATCAACTAGAGCCATCAAAGTTGCCGAAGTAAAAAATTCTCTTACTGATTCAAATTCCCTAATAGTGCTAGTTATTTCACTTGGTGACTCTATTATTTTTTCATCATGACTCAATAGTTTATTAATTAATTTTTCACTTACATTCTTATCAAGATCTTTGTTAGCAATGTCTGAAAAATAAGATCTCGTCATTTTTAGAATAAAATCAAAAATAATAACAATCGCCATACCGATTGTAAGAGCAATCAGTGAGTTTATTGCGTAATTTGGTAATACTCTGTCATATACAGTCATAATGTAAAAAGCGCTCACAAATCCAAACATATTTATAAATATTGATGCTAAAAATACTTGTACATAAACTGCCTTATTGAGAATAATTATTCCCCAAAACCAGTGCTTACTGAGATCCTGCTTTATTTCTTTTTTTTCTGTTGTCATAATATGAATCTTAATTTGTTAAGTAGGCCTCTATTTTGGTGAAGAAGATTGTAGTACCCGGTTAACAACTTAAACTCACTTTCTAGTAACATCTGTAGTTGAATGAGTTCATTTTCTGAAGCATCAACAAGAGCTGAAGCTGAAAAACCACTATACATGATCCTATCTTGAATTATTTGCCTTTGTTTCTTTGTGTCTTCAAATACCTCTTTCAGTCTTAAATTAGCTTTAAAGGAACTTTCTATTACTGTTATAATTTCATTTTCAGTAACATCATTACTTTTTCTCTCAATATCTATATCTATATGAGCAGATCTTGCTTTAGCTTTAGACGCATTAATTTTAGCTTTTCCTCTTCCAAAATCAAAAATAGGAAATGTTAAATAGATTCCTCCTCTGATGTCAGTATCAGTATTATCCTTATCAATATCATATTCAGTATATCGAGCTTGAATTCCTAACTGCGGTCTGTAATCACTTTTAGTAATCTTTACATTTTCTAAACTTGCAAGATATTTGCTTTCTTTCGATAATAGTTCCAGGGACTTTTCCCTATATATGGCATCAGTTACATCTATAGTAACTTTTGGAAAACCTTTAAAATTGAAAGTTTTTTCAAAAGTATTTTCAAAATTTGCCAAACTCTTTTTGGATGTTGCTTCTAAAGTATAAATAGAAGATCTGAATTTATTTAGTTTTGCTTGAAATACTGCATATTCTACTGGGTCTATTGCCCCAGAATCAGATCTGTTTTTCATTTTCTCTCTAAACGGTTCAAGTATCTCAATCAATTCGTTTGCGTATTGGTAAAGATGAAAATAAATTACTGCTGATAAATAAATATCATTAGCCTCTAATATTAATTTTGATGTAGCTATTTCTCTTTGAACATTAGCCATAGTAGATTCGTGGTAAGCATAATTAATTTGGCCATTGATCTTTCCGCCTAAATATAAAGGTTGGTTTATTTCTAAAACTGCATCAAAGCTATCATCTTGTCTTTTTCTTATCGAGGATCCATCTTCAACATTTCTATCAAGACTTTCATCATTAATTAATCGACCAGAAAGTGATGGGAATCTTTCTCTTTTAGCACTTTTTAATAAAAGATCCTTCTCATTTTTAATTGCTGATGCATATTTGAATTCAGGTTGCGAAAATATATGTTCCCTTAAAAAATCAATATAATTTTGTTCATCAAGAAATTCATCATGATACTGAATTGAGTTAAAAGATACGGCGTTAATATTTGTTTTTAAATCATCAGTTTGACTAAATAGTTGTTCTGATATCATAAACAATATTAATAAAATCCATACTCGATTTTTAAGTGATATGAACATTTTACTTATTTATTAATTCTTTTTTGTAGTTTTTTTGTCTTTTTCCTTATTCTTCTTACCATTTGAGGAAGGTGATGGTTCTTCTTCATTTATTTGTGTCAGTTGGTCAGAAATATCACTCGCAGCAGATGATAGTTGGTTTATTATTGAGGCTACTAATCCGCCAGGTATTTCTAAAGTACCTGAATCTACCCATTCCCCTTTTCCATTTGTAGTTCCAATTTCAATTCTAAGAATTCCATTTGCAAATGAGGCAGCATTAATTTTTTCAATTAACATAATATTACTCCTTTAATTTAAGATTAGATATAATTACTAATTTGTGTTTTTCAACCTTTGCCTAAAATTTAATTTATTCTAACAGATTCGATATTTGATATTTACTTTAATTTAGCTATGAAATGATGCCTAAATGGTGGGCGTGATTGGGATTGAACCAATGACCCCTACGATGTCACCGTAGTGCTCTACCGCTGAGCTACACGCCCTGAGATTCTTGTTAACACAATTATTGGTCTGATAAAACTAATTAAATTATGAATTATAAAAACTTCTTTCATCAATAGTCATTAGCAATTCATCAAGACTATTTTCATAATTTTTCCATCTATTTATTGAAATATTCGTCATTTTTTCTCTAACTTGATGATTACTAGCAGTTCTTACATTATTAGTATTTAGATCAAATCTTTCCATGCCTTCTGTGTAATCAAGTTCACAATAATCCATGATAATTTTTGTTTGTTCAACTGTGTTGTAAACTAGATCTTCATATCGAATAGTTAGGATGCTTTCGTATTCGGAATGTAAATTTTCAGGAAATATTTCTTTCCAAAAATCCATAAGATTAAAATACATATTATAATATTTACCTAAGTTCTCCAAATTATGAGAATATCTATGTGTCCCAAAAAGCTTTAACATATAAATTGATAAACATGTATCTCTGGAATCACGAACTATATTAATAATTTTGCAAGAAGGGAAAAGTGAACGAATTAATCCTATATAAAGGAAATTATATGGCATTTTATCAGTAAATCTTTTTTTAATATCAGGCGTTATCTGTTTTACGGCTTGAATATAATCAGCCCTTATTTTTGTATAATCCTTTTCAGTGAGATTATTTAAAATTTCAGGAAATCCTATCTCCCCTTTTTTTATTCTTAATGCTATGGAAGATATTGTAGTAAGTTCTCCAAGAGCATCAACATTCTTGTTATTCGAGATAATTCTTTCAAGCATTGTAGTGCCAGATCTTGGCATACCAACTATAAATATAGGTGAAATATCTATTTCTTTATCAGAGAAAGGTAATTTGTTTTTTTTATAAATCTCCTTCATTTTATTAACTTCATTTTTAACTTTTTCAATATTATAATTGTATTTTCTTTCATAAAAATCATGGGAATTCTTTAAATAATTGAATGCTTTAGTGAATTCCTTTTCTTTGTCAAAAATGAATCCAAGACCAAAACCTAATTCAGCCTTGTCTTGAGGTTTAATCATTTCGTTTTCGTAATAAGCCATCATATTTCTTGTTATTTGAGAGTCTTTCTTTAAAAGGCCAGTTGTTGCATAATGACGATATACTTTAAAATTTTCAGGATCTATCTCTAAGGATTTTTCATACATTTCTTTGGCTAATAGTTTTTCACCAAATTCACCATAAGCTGTTCCAATATTATTATATAATTCTGAGTTATTTGGAATTATTTCCTTCGCTTTTGAATAATATTCTAGAGTTTTTTCTTTATGACCCAAAGCTTGATACATAGAAGCAAAATTTAAATTTGCAAAAGGATCATTAGGTTTAATTGCTAAAGCTTTCTTATAATTTTTCTTTGCTTCAATGTACATATGAGTTTTTTGAAGCGATAAAGCGAGATTTGTGCATAGATCAAAAGATTCTGGATTAATTTTTATTGCTTTACGATAAATTTCAATACTCTCCTCATATTTTTGTACTGATGCAAGTGCTACACCATATGAATTCATTATTTCAGGAACATTTGGTTGTAATTCATATACTTTTTTAAAAAGTGGAAGCGCTTCTTCGAATTCACTTTTTTGTTTATGTGCAACTGCTTTCAGATAAAAAGGTTTTGGATCATTGCTGTTCATATCTATCGATTTTTCGAGAAGACTAATAGCCATATCAACTTCATTGATCATAAGATAATATCTTCCTGCAGTATTATAATATTCGGCCATGGGAAAATCGGTGGATAAGAATCTTTCTATATGTAATCTAGCTTCTTGGACTTTATTTTCTCGAATTAGAATGATCGCAAGATTATGATTTGCGTCCGGGTTATCAGGATAATCTTCAAGAATTTTGAAATACAATATTTTTGCTTCTTCATTTTTACCTTGATTATTTAAATTATTAGCTTCAGTTAATATTTTTTTTATATCAGTATTCATTTTTAAAACTTTTTTAGTTTGTTTGGTTTATCCAAATTTCTTTTAAATTATACTTAAGATCATCGCAGAAAAATTTTCCATCTAACAGGCATGAATTTAAGAGTTTTTCCCTTATATCTTCATTATCAAAAGATTTAATTGTTTTACTTAAATCAATAGCTTTTTTTATATATTCATCCTTATTATTTGCAACAAGATAATCTAATTTTGCATTTAACATAATATTTTGGCCATTTCTTGATAAAAAACTATCTCCTTTCAAGGTTATTGTTGGTTTTCCCATGTATAAAGCTTCAAATGTTGTTGTACCTCCTGGGTAAGGAAAAGGGTCAAGACAAATATCAATCAGGTTATAGCTTTTTAAATATTCGTCTCTTTCAGAAGGACCTAAAAATTCTATCCGAAAGGGGTCTATTTTATTTTTAAGAAAACATTTTTTAATATCGTTTTGTAGATTTTCATCTCTATATAATTTGTTTTTTAGAATCAATTTACTTTTCGGTATTGAATATAAGACTTTGCTCCAAATATTTATAACATCATCGCTAATTTTTTTTGGATTATTGAAACAACCAAAAATTGTTACATCTTCTCTAGGTTTTTTTATTTCAATTTTTTTGGCGCTAAATCTTTCAAAACAATAATAACTTTTTTTCATTCTTAATGGTTTTTCTACAAACCATTTTTCGTCTTCTTTAGGCATGGATATTTTATCACATACGATATAATCAATTTCTTTTATACCTGTTGTTGAAGAGTACCCTAGCCAAGTTAACTGAATAGGTGCAGGCTTAAATTTAAATATACGAAGCG
>CAZYIL010000113.1:0-5579 GCA_964646945.1 uncultured Marinoscillum sp.
TGCTAATTGGAGTGTCTACTAAAATAGGAATTTTTAATGAAAAAAAATTTCAATTTCAAGAAGGTAAATTTGATCCTTTCGGAACAGCCACAATAGGTACTTTTTCATATGATATTCCTGTAAGCTCTTTAATTCTATCACTAGGTGCTAACTACGTTATGATAAGTGATGAGCCTGATTTTTATACTTTTGGTTTAAAAACTAAAATCACTGATTATTTTGCTATAATTGGAGGTTCAAGAGATATGGTAGAAGTGTTTGCTGGTGTTGAAGTAATTTTAGATCAAACTTCAATAGAACTATATATAAACAATTTTATTGGTGACAATGTTAGATCTAGTGTCCCTATTTATTCGGTAAGGCTTAAAGCTTTTGATCTTTTTTAGATTTAAAGAATGAAATTATAAATATTCATTCTTATCTTTATTTTCCTAATGAAGGATCATAATTCTACTTACACAGAGGAAAATATAAAATCACTTGATTGGAAAGCTCATATTAGGTTAAGACCAGGTATGTATATTGGAAAACTTGGAGATGGCTCTGCAAAAGATGATGGAATCTATGTTTTGATAAAGGAAATAATTGACAATTCGATAGATGAACATATGATGGGATATGGGAAAGTTGTAAACCTAAAAGTTAATGACCAAGAAGTTGAAGTTAGAGATTATGGAAGAGGGATACCGTTGGGTAAAGTAATAGATTGTGTATCTAGAATTAATACGGGAGGAAAATATGATTCAAAAGCTTTTCAAAAATCTGTTGGATTAAATGGAGTTGGATCAAAAGCAGTTAATGCTCTTTCTTCTTATTTTAAAGTAGAATCATATAGGGAAGGAAATCTTAAATCTGCTGAATTTGAAAATGGAGAAATAACAAAAGATAGTGAAATTATAACATCAGACAAAAAAGACGGTACTTATGTAAAATTTATACCAGACGATTCTATTTTTAAAAAATACCATTTTATACCTGAGTATTTAGAAGATCAATTATGGAATTATGCATTTTTAAATTCAGGATTAACAATCAAGTATAATAATAAAAAAATTCAATCTAAAAATGGACTTTTGGATCTTTTAGAAAGAAAAACTGATATTGATAGTGTGAGATATCCAATTATTCATGTAAAAGGAAACGATATAGAATTTGCCATAACACATACAAATCAGTACGGTGAAGAATACTTTTCTTTTGTTAATGGTCAATTCACGATTCAAGGAGGAACACATCAATCAGCATTTAGGGAGGCAATTGTAAAAACTGTTAGAGAGTTTTATAAAAAAGATTATGATGCTACTGATATTAGGGCAAGCATTTGTTCATCAATATCTGTAAGAATCCAAGAGCCAGTTTTTGAGTCTCAAACAAAAACCAAATTAGGTTCATTAAATATTTCCAATGGAGGAAAAACGGTGAGGTTTTTTGTAAATGAATTTGTAAAAAAAGAATTGGATAATTATTTACATAAACATCCAGAAACATCAGAATTATTATTAAAAAGGATTATTCAATCTGAAAAAGAAAGAAAAGAAATAGCTGGCATAAAAAAACTTGCAAATAAAAGAGCAAAAAAAGCTAATTTACACAATAAGAAACTTAGAGATTGTAGAATACATTTTAATGAAGAGAAAAATGATTTAGATTTAAGAAATAACACTATGATATTTATTACTGAAGGAGATTCTGCTAGCGGTTCTATTACAAAATCTAGAAATGTACAAACTCAAGCAGTATTTAGCCTAAGAGGAAAACCATTTAATTGTTTTGGGTATTCTAAGAAAATAGTGTATGAAAATGAGGAATTTAACCTTTTACAACATGCCTTAAACATTGAAGATGGATTAGAAGGTCTTCGATATAACAAGATTATTATAGCAACCGATGCTGATGTAGATGGAATGCATATTCGTCTTTTATTATTAACATATTTTTTGCAATTTTTTCCAGATTTAGTTAAAAAAGGTCATGTTTTTATCTTAGAAACACCATTATTTAGAGTAAGAAATAAAAAAGAAACAATTTATTGTTATAATAATAATGAAAAAGAGAAGGCAATTAATAAATTAGGAACTAAATCTGAAATAACTAGATTTAAAGGATTAGGAGAAATTTCTCCTGATGAGTTTAAGGGATTTATTACGGATAATATTAGGCTTGAACCTATTATTCTAAAAGAACAAAATAAAATCGTTGATTTATTAACTTTTTACATGGGTAAAAACACAATTGAAAGACAAAATTTTATTATTGATAAACTTAGAGTTGAGAAAGATATAGTTCAATCAAAATAATGAAAGAAGATAATTTAAAGAAAAAAAACAATCATTTACCTCAGGAATATTCAGAAATTCCCATATCGGGTATGTATCAAAACTGGTTTTTAGATTATGCTTCATATGTTATTCTAGAAAGAGCAATACCATCAATTTATGATGGTTTAAAACCTGTACAAAGAAGAATTCTATATTCGATGAATTTAATGGAAGATGGTAGATACAATAAATGTGCCAATATTATAGGAAGTACCATGCAATTTCATCCTCACGGAGATGCTTCAATAGGAGATGCTTTAGTGAATTTAGGACAAAAAAATGTTCTTATTGATACTCAGGGAAATTGGGGTGATATTAGAACAGGGGATAAAGCTGCCGCTTCAAGATATATTGAAGCAAGATTAACAAGATTTGGTATAGAAACATTATTTAATAATAAAACTACACCATGGAAATTATCCTATGATGGAAGAAAAAAAGAACCTGAAATATTACCTTCAAAATTCCCCATTTTGCTTCTAATTGGAGCAGAAGGAATAGCAGTTGGTTTATCTACAAAAATTTTACCTCATAATTTTGTAGAATTAATTAAATCTTCTATTTCTTATCTAAAAGAAAGATCTTTTAAATTATATCCAGATTTTTTAACTGGTGGCATGATAGATATATCCGATTATAATAATGGAATTAAAGGAGGAAAAGTGCGTATAAGAGCAAAAATTACTGAAAAAGATAAATCTACACTTGTTATAAATGATATTCCTTATGGAGTTACAACTTCACAAATTATTGACTCAATTCTTAAGGCTAATGACAAAGGAAAAATAAGAATTAAAAAAGTAGTAGATAACACCGCTCAAAAAGTTGAAATTCTTATCTCATTAGCTAAAAATCAATCACCAAACATAACAATTGATGCATTATATGCTTTTACTGATTGTGAGATTTCCATTTCTCCAAATGCATGTGTTATAGTTGATGATAGACCACGATTTATTGGAGTCAAAGAGATTTTAAAATTCTCAACGGATCAAACAAAAAAATTAATAAAGGAAGAATTAGAAATTTTAAAAAAGGAGTTAATGGAGAAAATCTTATTTTCGAATTTAGAAAAGATTTTTATAGAGAAAAAAATTTATTTACTAATTGAAGATTGTGACACTTGGAATTCTGTATTAGACACCATTAAAAAGGGCTTAGAACCTTTTAAGAAAACTTTTTATAGGGATTTATTAGAAGAGGATATCATTAATCTAACAGAAATAAAAATTAAAAGAATTTCGAAATATGACATAGATAAATCAAATCAGCATTTAGATAAATTAGATAATGATCTTAATAAGACGAATAAAAATTTAAAAAATTTAACTAATTATACCATACAATATTATTATGATATTCTAAATAAATACGGAAAAGAAAACGAAAGAAAAACCGAAATTATAAAATTTGATAACATAAAAGTTAAAACAGTAGCAGCTAATAATGTAAAATTATATGTTAATAGAGAAGAAGGTTTTGTCGGC
This sequence comes from uncultured Marinoscillum sp., assembly GCA_964646945.1. Lineage (GTDB taxonomy): Bacteria > Bacteroidota > Bacteroidia > Cytophagales > MED-G16. The sequence continues at coordinate 3,806 of CAZYIL010000113.1, forward strand.
TTTGGTATAAAAAAAGAAGAATTTATTTGTAACTGTTCAGATATAGATGATGCAATAGTATTTTGTGCTGATGGTAGCTATAAAATTATTAAAATACAGGAAAAAGTTTTTGTAGGAAAGAATATTATTAATCTTCATATATGGAAAAAAAATGATTATAGAATGGTTTATAATGCAGTTTATTTTGATGGAAAATCTAAATTTTCTTATGTTAAAAGATTTCAAGTCTTATCTGCTTCTAGGGATAGGTTATACTATCTTACTAAGGAAAATAAGGGATCTAAAATCTTATATTTTGAAAACAGACCAAATGGTGAATCTGAAATAATAAATGTATTTATTCATTCTTCTCAGAAAGCTAGAAAAAAAATTTTTGAATTTGATTTTATCTCATTAGATATTAAGGGTAAATCAGCAAAAGGTAATATACTTTCTAAGTATAAAATTAGATCTGTTAAACATAAAAGTTTAGGTAATTCTACTTTGTCAGGTATTAAAGTTTGGTATGATGATTCAATTGGAAGATTAAATTCGGACGGTTTAGGAAATCTAATTGGAAAGTTTCAAGGTGAAGATTTAATGTCGGTATTTTATAAAGATGGTAGTTATAAATTATTAAATTTTGACCTATCAAATAGATTTGATAATTCGGAAATATTATTAATAACAAAACATAAAATCAATTTACCTATAGCAGCAATATATTACGATGGAAAATCAAAAAAATATTATGTGAAAAGATTTGTGCTTGAAACGACCTCAGTAGATAAAAAATTTTATTATATAACTAAAGAAAAAGGGTCAAAATTAGAATTTGTTACTTCAAAATCATCACCTATAGTTTCGTATAAATACTATAAGAAAAAATCTTTAGTTAAATCCTCATTTAATTTAGAAGATTTTATAGAAGTAAAAGGTTGGAAATCATTAGGTAATAAGTTGCCATACGAAAAAATCCGATCAGGATCATTTAAAATTGAATCTTTTTCAAAAAATAATACTTCTAAAATAATCAAAAAGAGTAAGTTAAAGGATAAAAAAAACGATAAAGATAAGAACAAATATCAAGTAGGTGATTCAATAGAATTAGATCTAAATACTGAACAATTAAAGATGTTTGATGAATAAATTTATAATAGCAATTGATATTGGTAATTCTAATATTGTTATTGGTTTAAATCGTAAGAGAAAATGGGTAAAAATTTATAGAATTAATACCAAAACGGAGATAAATTATTGGTCTTTTGAAAAGAAAATAAAAAAACTAATAAAAATCAATAAGATAAACCCTTCTGATGTTCAATTGGTATCAATAAGTAGTGTTGTTCCTAATATGACAGATATTGTTAAGCTTGTTGTTAATGATTTGTTATGCAAGAAAATTTTATTTTTAGATCCTGAAAAAACAAAATTAATTAAAACAACTATTGATGATCAATCGGAGATAGGTTCTGATTTAGTTGCAAATGCAATAGCTGCAAGATCACTTTATAAATCTAATATTATAATAGTTGATTTTGGAACAGCTTTGACTTTTACTGCAATTTCTAATAACGGAGAAATAATTGGCGTATCAATATTTCCTGGTTTAAAAACAGCAATTAATTCTTTGTATAAGAATACCGCAAAATTACCTAAAGTTTTATTGGGAATTCCTAAAAAAGTAATAGCTAAAAATACAGTTGAATCTATTCAGAGCGGTATCTTTTTTGGTTATTCTGGTTTAGTAAAAGAAATCTTATCTAAAATGAAAAATGAATTATCTGGAGAAACT
>CAZYIL010000114.1:0-5508 GCA_964646945.1 uncultured Marinoscillum sp.
CTAAAGCATTAAAAATAGTCAGAAATAGGATAAGAGTTTCTCTCGGAATATACGTGCGTCATGATAAAAAAATCATTGACTCAATTAGATGGTTAACCGATAAAGGCGAAGAAAGTATACATAATTTCCCTCTTAATGCAGACAGTGTTGTCGTTTTGATTGGAGGTTACAAAGGAGACGTTACTGAAGAATTATCAAAACGCTTTGATTGTCATATATATGTATTTGAACCAGTTTATGAATTTTTTAAAATTCTTGAATCACGCTTTTCAAAGAATAACAAAATTAAATGTTTTAACTATGGCTGCGGTGAATCAAATAGATTTCAAAGGATTTCTATTGATGGAACTGCGACTAGTATTTATAAACCAAAAACTAATGATAAGAATGAAAATGTTGAAGTTAGAAGATTTGATCGAGATTTATTAGAAAGATTGGGTATAAAAACAATTGACTTGATGTGGCTTAACGCGGAAGGGGCTGAATTTGAAATTCTACCAACTGTTTTTGATGAAGGTATTGTAAATTCTGTTAATTACTTTCTCATTCAATTCCATACTATATATCCAGACGCTGATAATCAAAGACAACTGATTCGGAAAAACCTGCAAAAAACTCATAAAGAAAATTGGTGTTATGAATTTACTTGGGAGCGCTGGCAGAGAAGTGATGTGAGTTCTGATGTCAATTCTGACATTAGTACTAATGTTAGTGGAAAAAAAGTTTTGTTCATCCCAGATTCTATTTGGGGTGACCTCTCAGGACATAGATCGTCTAGGTATCTTGTGAAAGCTTTTAATAAGGTAGGTGTGGAAGTTAGCGTATATGCTTCAAAAGTTAATCATACAAAAGAACAAGAACTCCAGTTTGGAGATTCTTTTACCTATTTTGAACAAACTGAATATTCATATCGTCAAAATATATTTCCTTCAATAATTGAAAGGGAGTTTTTAGCTATTATTGATGACTTTAAGCCAGATTATGTTTTTTATATGGGCACAATCAAAAATAAAGTCACAATAGATTTGTGTATAAAGCTTGGAATTCCATATTCATATTTACCTCTGACAACTGAGTACTATTGCGTAAAAGAACATGCAGGGCTAGAAAAAGGGCCATGTTTCCAATGTATGAAGGCACCTATTTTGAGCCCCTTTAAAAATAGATGCCTAGGAGCAAGATCTGCAGGATCTAATTTCTTCCACCAATACGTGAAAGAAATTATGTTTTCCATAAAATCTAAACCGAGAATCTTAAACGCCAACAAAATCATAGGGTATAGCGAGAATCAACTTAAATATTTAGAAAAATTCGGAGCTAAGCGTCCCGGCATGATGACAATGCCAATTTTCTTCGATCCTGAAACCATTACAGGAATAGAAAGTAGCTCGGGAGATTATTTCGTTATGGCAGGGCAAAATATTACAGCAAAGGGCTGGCATGTTCTCCCTGATATTATAAAGAAAGGTAAAAATATTAAATATAAGCTGATTATGAAAAGTGAGGAGGAAGCTAATGCATTTATTCAAGAGAATGAGCTGACAGAATACCTTAGAAACGGTGTAATTGAGATAATCCTTTACTTAAAAACACACACAGAATTTTTAGAATTCATTGCAAAATCACGAGGAGTTTTAGTGCCTTCATATTATGCAACAACTGGTGAGTTCTATTTATTAGAGGCACTCGGACTTGGAAAGCCCGTGATACTTTTTGATTCAGGAATCCACAGTGAAGTTATTAAGCATGAAGAAAATGGAATGATTTCAAAAATAGGCGACTTAGACAGCTTTTATAAAAATATTCAAAAAGTAAATGATGATGATGGGTTATATCAAAGACTTTCTATTGGTGCTATCGATTTATTTGATGAATTACTATCTTTTAATAGATTCAAGGGATCTATTAATCAGTATTTTTCGTGAGAGCAATGAACTAACATTTCAATTGCATTGAAATGATTTTCAAACTACGACTAAATTTTGAGAGTGACTTTGGAGCAAATTAAATATCAAAACCCAAGCTCTTATATAAAATATTTAACATATATTTTATTCTCATATTTGTTATTTATTTTTGTTATCGCTCTCTTTGGTAAAGGGTTTAGTGCTTTAGGGAGTCTAGGGATTGTTTTATTATCCTGTGGATTAGCAATATTTTATGCTATGCATAAGGCACAAAATATTATCTTTAAGCGGATTGATTACTTCCTAGTTTGGATCATTCTTATGATCCAATCCTTAATTGGAATAATTCATTTTCAGAACATAATTAATCCTGAGTATTTTTCTACCAATGTGTTAGGTGTCGATATTGAAGGTGGGACCTATCCTTGGGATACCATGTATTTTGGCTTTTTGATAGATCAAATAGCAGAATATAGGATTGACAACGGTTATTTTTCCATAGATTTTTTTACTGCCGCTTGGCAAAAAAATTACTTCTTAGCGTACTTGATAAGTGGTCTATTTTATTACGGAGACGCATATGTTCTAAATTTCATGGCAATTAATATATTGTCTATATTCTATTCTGGAATGGTACTTGCCTTGATTGCGAATAAAGTATTCGGCTATCTGGATATTAATAAACGGAGGATAATATTTTATTTAACTATTTTGCAGCCACTTGCTTGGATTCCATCACACACGATGAGAGATATCTTTGGTGCATTCTTGGTCTTGTTGTCTGTGGCTCTGTTATATTTTTCAGTTAGTAAGATACAAAAAGCTGTGTTTAGTATTCTTTCATTAGGCCTTGTTTTTCAGCATAGATCAGCTTATTTGATCTCTATTGCTGGAACTATTGTATTACGAAATTTCTCTCAGGTTTGGAGACAAAAAGGGTCTGGTGTTTTTGTTATTTTAATCTTAGTTTTGTTCTTCTACTTTTTCCTGTCCACTAATGTCTCGCAAATTCTTATAGGCCTATTCTCTCAATCACAAGAAAGCTCATTACTGTCTGGTGTAAATGGTATTCTATTTTTAGAGCATATTCTTAAATTGATAGTGGGGCCATTTCCATGGACTCAATATATTGATGGTAGTGTTGTAGGTTATCCAGCATTTTATTTTTCTACTATGACTCTTCAAGCTGCATGGCATTTAACCATATTATATTTTTTGTTCAGAAATATTAAAAAGATCTTTGCTTCAAAGGAATTAAGGAATTATTTTTATGCTATTCTCCTTTTCGCAGTTCCAGCTATGTTTTCACTAGGAGGGCACAATATTTATTTACTGCCATCCGCTATGTTATCGCTTGTATTTTTACACATAGTTCCTTGGACAAGGTTTATGTTGACTTATGTCAGTTCAGTCTGTTTGTATATCAGTGCGAGCGCTACGATGTTCCTTTTATTAAAAGTCTGACAAACAAATGAAGATTCTAATTATATTTGTAGATATGTTGCGACCAAGTAGGTTTGGGTCCTACAATGAAAATATACAGCCTAATGGAATTGATGAAGTAATTAATGATTTGGGTGGAACGCTTTTTACAAATTGTTTTACTCCAGGCCCAGATACCCCAAGAAGCATGGCTTGTTTTTATACCGGGCTTCTACCAATGGAGAACGGATGTGATGCTCGTTTAAAGTGGCCATCTAAATTCATCCATGAAGGTACTCCTAGTATCTTCGACCCTTTTATTAAAAATAATTACCAGATGAATTTTTTTTCAAATCCCAATGAAAGGCAGGGCGGTCTGTTCCCACCTGGGATTGAAGATATCGGAGTCCACAACCAAGATTATGATTTGAAAAAATATTTAAGTGAAGTGAAACTAAAAGATAATCATTTGATTTTTCTGAGTATTCCAGATTTTCACTGGGCTTTGCAGGACTGGGGGTATACCCGCAAAGCTGAGCGGATTGCAATTAATGAAACAAGAAAAAGTTTAGATATTGTTTTTGATAATCTAGAGAAGGATGACTTTGACCATATGTTTATATTTTCTGATCATGGTTTTAAATTTAATGCTGAACTGAGAGCTGAAAATAATTTTGAGTTTGTAGATAGAGACAGAACTAATATTTTTATGTTTTCAAGACGAAAAGGGGACCATGAAATATCTTACAACGATAAGTTGTGCTCTATTCAAGATCTAACTCATACAGTAAGTGACCTGTTTGGTCTTGAAGATAATTTTTCTCTTTTAAATAATAGCGAAAGAGACTATGTAGTTATTGAGGATCATCAATCTATTTCAGCACCAAAAGTTAATCAAGATGTAGATATATGGGCTGTCGTTACAAGAGATGAAATGTATGTGAGAACCTTGGAATATGGGGTTTTGGTGAAGAATAATGGGGCTATCGATACTGCAGTTAACCTCAAATATGATGATATTTTAAAAAGAGAATCACAATTTGGTCGATATTTTGACGACTATGAAAAAGTGTTTGCGTATAACAAACTAATTCTTGCTCAAACAACTTATATGAATGGTAGCTCAAGACCATATGAGGGCAGAATACAAAAAGTATTGGGTTGGATTGAGACCATAAAGGATATTGTAATGCTGAGATTGAAAAATTGGCTTTGATTTGTAGTAGTTCATATAAAAAGGATTTACGTCAATGAAAGAATTATGGAACCATCTGAGCAATAGACGCCAGTCGCAGTTTTTTTTGGTACTAATATTGATGTTTTTCGCATCATTTGCAGAGATCATGAGCGTGGGAGCAGTCCTTCCATTTCTTGGCGTTATAACTAACCCTAGTCAGGTGTACGAAAACCCTGCAATGCAACCCGTCATCCAATTGTTTGGGGTGACAGGGCCAAGCGAACTTATTTTGCCAATTACAATAGTATTTGTTGCGGCAGCTTTCTTAGCAGGCCTTATTCGTCTTTTACTTCTTTATGCAACAACACGCCTGTCATACGGAACAGGCCATGATTTAAGTATAGATGTTTATCGACGGACCTTATATCAGGATTATTCGGTGCATGTGGCCCGTAATAGCAGTGAAGTGATAAATGGGATTATTACCAAAACTGCTACAGTTATCAGTGGAGTCTTGACTCCGATACTCACTTTGATTAGTTCATTTATTATTATGACAGGCATTATAGGCTTATTGTGTTTCATTAATTTATTTGTAGCGCTGACAGCATTTGTAGGCTTTGGAGCACTTTATATGGGAGTGATTCGCTATACCCGTGCAAAGCTTAAGGTTAATAGCAAAACAATAGCTGAACAATCAACTAGTGTTGTGCAGTCTTTGCAGGAGGGTTTGATGGGGATTAGAGATGTAATTATTCACGATAGTCAAGAATTTTATTCTCGTGTGTATCGTAATGCAGATCTGCCCTTTAGGCGTGCCTCAGGCAATAATCTGTTCATAAGTGGTAGTCCACGCTTTGCAATGGAGTCTATAGGAATGACTCTTATTGCAGTAATAGCATATTTTATGACCCAGCAAGATAATCAAATTACCAATTCATTACCGGTACTGGGCGCCCTTGCTCTAGGAGCTCAAAGACTTCTGCCGATAATGCAACAGGC
>CAZYIL010000115.1:0-5350 GCA_964646945.1 uncultured Marinoscillum sp.
ATCATTATTCAAAACCTCGTATAGTCCAGTCGTTGAGAACCAGATCTCCAGCTATGAAATTCCTGAAGCCTCTACAGAATAGGGATCAAAGTAGAGAATGGGGTATAAAAAAGCATCCTCGATTTTTACCTATCAGAAAATTTGTTTTAAGTTTGTAGAGGATTTGGGTGGAAACTAGTTGGCTGTTAATTCTTTATAGTCATCTAGCTTAAGAATCAAATTGGTAGGATCAATAAGTTTAAAAGACATGTTAAAAGTTAAGAGAATATCGATAGGGGTGCCTAAAAAGTAAGTGGGGAGTTTCGTTTCAATGACATCAGTATAAATACCAGAAGAGGTTTCAAACTTTCCACTACAGTCTGGAACCTGTCCCTTTTCATTCAATGCATAGCCTGAATTGAATTCTCTGAATGAAGTGATCTGAATAGTACCTTCATCTAAAGAAATAATTTTGAATTTAATATCAAACTGAGATACACCATTAAACGAGCTTTGCAAACCATCAGTAAAAAGACGAAGGCAGCTATATATTTTCCCCTCTGCTGCTATATACGCTCCGATATTGTTTAATTCCAAATTTAACAAAGAATCAGGAGTCACACCGTTGAACGGAGAAGGCCATTCGTCAGTAGGGACGTAGTTTTCTCTCACTGTAATGGTCGCTGTAGTCGTAGTAGATGAACCATCATTGTCAGTGGCTTTAAAGGTAACCACAGTGGCACCATTACTTAAACTAATAGAAGCACTGGTACCGGTTGCAACTTCCGACCCTCCAACTAACCAGTGTGTTGAAGCAATCGTGCCATCGGAGTCTGTCGCTGTTGCAGTAAAACTGACTGTCTCTCCTGCACTACCATCAGTATCTGCTATCGTACGATCACCACCTGAAATACTTACCGACGGTGATACATTAGGCACCTCAACAGTAATGGTGACAGTCGTTGATATCGATGCACCGTCATCATCAGTCGCTTTAAAAGTTACAACTGTTGTTCCATTACCCAAACTAATTGACGCACTAGTGCCGGTCGCAACTTCCGATCCTCCAACAAGCCACTGTGTTGAAGCAATTGTGCCATCACTGTCAGATGCCGTGCCGGTAAAACTGACTGTCTCTCCCGCACTGCCATCACTATCTGCAATGGTGCGGTTACCACCCGAGATACTTACCGTGGGAGAAACGTTAACAGCCGCTGCTTGAACAGTAATCGTAACAGTGGCAGTAGTAACCGCCCCATGATAATCAGTCACCCTGAGAGCTACAGTATTCGACCCATCCGATAAGCTGAGGCCGATATTATAGTTTGTGTAATTACCCCCAGGTTGGGTGGAAACAACTGAGCCATTTACCAGCCACTCAGTAGTAATAGGTCTGCTATTCTGGCCTCTTAGCTCATGGTCATATATGGTTCCTACGACGGTAACTGACTCCCCCGCCGACCCATTAGAATCTGCTACCGTGCGATTGCCGCCAGTAATGCTTGCTGTGGCTGGAACATTGTCCAGATTGTTATTGTAGGTGAAGAAATTCGCTATCCCAAGATCAAGAATAGACTGAGGAATAGTTCCTGATAATTGATTGTCCTGCAGATAAAGTTGATCTAAACCAGTTAACCCACTCAGACAACTAGGGATAGAGCCGCTTAGAGAGCCGCTACCCAGCTCGTTATTAAGAATAAGTCTGTACACATTAGTACTCAGATTACAAAGTTCAGACGGAATAGTTCCTGAAAGATTATTATTCCAAAGTAGAATTGATGAAACTTTGCCACCGGAACAATCGATTCCATACCAAGCACATTCAGTTCCTGCTGAACCAAGCCAACCAGAATTGTTAGTCCAATTCGCCCCGTTGGTTGAATTATAAAGCGCTACGAGTGCCTCCCTTTCGACAGTCGGGATTTGAGAGTACGACAAGCTACTCATACCAAGCATAGAAAAAAAGACAAAAATATATGGAGCCCAGTGTTTCATGGCGCTGCCAGCTCCGTGTAACTTCGCATCGTAAATATAAGATTTGTTGAATCGGTTAGCTCAAAAGAAACGCGATAAGTCTTAGTTACAGGAATAAGATTATTAAACAGGTAAACCGGCAACGCGGTCTCAATAATGTCGGTATAAATACCGGTGGAGGTTTCAAATTTACCACTGCAATCGGGTAATTCTGCATTTTCGTTCAGAGCATAAATAGAATTAAATGCTCTCACTCTTGTAGGCTTTATAGTCACTTCTGATGACGGAACAATTTCAAAAGCTATGTCAATCTTATTCGTTCCAATGGTAGAAGTGGGTATTCCATTTGTAATAACACTAAGGCAAGTGTAAATAGTATCGATCTGAAAAATTCCAATATTATTGAATTCTAATCCTAACGAGGAATCTGGGGTTACTCCATTATAGAGAGAGGGCCAGTCAAGTGTAGGAGTAAAGAAAGCGCCACTAATAAATAAGGTAGCAATATTCATATCGAGCAGCCACTGAGGTATCGGACCTGTCAGGTAATTATTATTGAGATTAAGGTCAGAGAGATATGTAAGATTCCCAAGTTCTACAGGAAAAGAACCGCTAAGCTGAATATCATCAAGACTAAGGGTGGAAAGGCTCGTCAAATTACCAAGCTCTGCTGGTATGGAGCTGGAGAGCTGATTGCTATGAAGATAAAGATATTTAAGGCTTATCAAATTACCAAGCTCGGTTGGTATTGCGCCTGTGAACTGGTTACTACGGAGACTAAGGTTTGTAAGATTCGTTAAATTACCAAGCTCGGTTGGTATAGCGCCTGCGAGTTGGTTACTACGAAGGTTAAGGTTTGTAAGATTCGTTAAATTACCTAACTCTGATGGAATAGATCCGCTGAGTTGGTTATTGCTGAGATTAAGCGTTGTAAGGCTGGTTAAATTACCGAGCTCTAGTGGAATAGATCCACTGATCAGGTTACTGCCCACTGAAAGATAGGTAAGGTTTGCCAAATTACCTAGCTGCGATGGAATAGAGCCCGTAAGCTGGTTGCTATAAAGTTTGAGCTCAGTAAGGCTGGTTAAATCACCGAGCTGTGACGGAATAGAGCCTGTCAGTGAATTGTTATAAAGATACAGGACTTGAAGACTTGTTAAATTACCTAGCTGTGATGGGATAGAGCTCGTAAGTGAATTACCATAAAGATAAAGAGATTTAAGGCTTGTTAAATTACCGAGCTGTGTTGGGATAGAACCTGTAAGCTGGTTGCTATGAAGATAAAGCTCAGTAAGCCTCGTCAAATCACCTAGTCCTGATGGTATAGAACCACTCAGCTGATTGTTATCAAGTTTAAGGTAAGTAAGGCTTGTTAATTTGCTTAGCGTTGTTGGGATAGATCCACTGAGTTCATTGTTATCAAGCCTAAAGACCTCAAGGCTGCTTAAATTTCCCAGCTCTGCTGGGATATAACCCGTTAGCTGATTGCTATAAAGATTAAGGTATTTAATGTTACCCAAATTACTGAGCTCTGTTGGAACAGAGCCACTGAGTTGGTTGTTACCAAGAGTCAGATAAGTAAGATTTGTTAAATTACCGAGCTCTGTTGGAATAGAGCCTGTCAGCTGGTTGTTATAAAGTTTGAGCTCAGCAAGGCTTGCTAAATTACCGAGCTGAGATGGGATGGAACCCGAGAGAGAATTGCCATAAAGCCAAAAATATTCAAGGCCGGACAAATTACCTAGCTCTGCAGGTATGGAACCCGTCAACGAATTGTTATGCAGATAAAGCGTCGTAAGGACGCTCAATCCACCAAGCTCTTTTGGTATAGAGCCCGTAAGTGAATTGTCATAAAGACTTAGGTATCTAAGACTAGCTATGTTACCTAGCTCGGTTGGAATCGTGCCAGTGAGCGAATTGTCAGACAGCCAAAGAATTTCAAGGTTGACCAAATTGCCTAGCTCTGCTGGTATGGAACCCATGAGCTGATTGCTATAAATATAAAGATGTTCCAGGCTCGTCAAATCGCCGAGCTCAGATGGGATGGAGCCTGTTAGTGAATTTCTATAAAGATACAGATATTCAAGATTAGTTAACCTACCGAATTCTGCTGGAATAGAACCCGTAAGTTGGTTGCTCTTAAGACTCAGATATTCAAGACTAGCTAAACTGCCAAGTTCTTTAGGTATAGAACCACTGAGTTGGTTGTCACGAAGGCTAAGGCCCGTAAGGTTGATTAAGCTACCTAGCTCTGCAGGTATAGAGCCTGTCAGCGAATTGTCATTAAGATAAAGCGTAATAAGGCTGGTTAATTTACCAAGTTCTGTTGGTATAGAGCCTGAGAGTTGGTTGCTATAAAGCCAAAGCCCAGTAAGGTTCGTTAAATTCCCAAGATCTGAGGGTATAGAACCGGTAAGTGAATTACCATCAAGCCAAAGAGTTTGAAGGCTGGTCAAATTTCCAAGTTCTGCTGGTATAGAGCCTGTCAGCGAATTGTTATACAGATAAAGAGTTTGAAGGTTGGTTAAATTACCGAGCTCAGAAGGTATGGAATCGGTGAGTTGGTTGCCATAAAGTCTAAGGTTCTTAAGGCTGCTCAGATTACCAAGTTCTGCCGGGATAGAACCGCTTAGATTATTATAACTAAGACTTAAACTTGTAATTTCTCCCGAAGTACATGTTATCCCATACCAATCGCACTCGCTGCCAGCTGTCCCATTCCAGTTTGTCTTAGTCGTCCAACTGCTCCCATTTGCCGAGTCATAGAAAGCAATCAATATGTTCCTATCGAGATTCGAGTTAGACGAAACGTCAATCGAGTTGATACCTGATAGGGCAGCTGGTACAGACCCACTAAGTTGGTTATTACTGAGATTAAGCGTCAAAAGGTTTGTCAAACTACCAAGCTCTGTGGGAATAGAGCCTGTCAGCTGGTTGCCATCAAGTCTAAGAGTGGTAAGACTCGTCAAATCACCGAGCTGTGATGGAATAGTGCCTGTGAACTGGTTGCTATGAAGACCTAGGTAAGTAAGGTTAGTTAAACTACCGAGTTCTACCGGGATAGAACCTGAGAGCGAATTGCCATAAAGGCCAAGGGAAGTAAGGGTGGTCAGATTACCTAGCTCTGCGGGAATAGAGCCTGTGAGCTGGTTGTCGCCTAGATATAGCCCAGTAAGGCTCGCCAAATTACCAAGCTCTGCTGGGATAGAGCCCGAGAGCGAATTGTTATTGAGATACAGATATTGAAGACTAGTTAAACTACCAAGTTCTGCCGGGATAGTTCCCGTGAGCTGGTTGCTATACATGAGATTAAGCGTTGTAAGGCTGGTCAAATCACCGAGGTCTGATGGAATAGATCCACTGAGCTGATTACCGCCTAGCGAAAGGTAAGTAAGGT
>CAZYIL010000116.1:0-5322 GCA_964646945.1 uncultured Marinoscillum sp.
AGACGTAAACGTACGTTCCCGAAACTTGCTTGGACTAATAAAGTTTCAATTAATTTTTGAGATAGTTCATCATATTTTACAGGGGTCCTATTATATCTAAAATATTTTCCTAATAAAATGTTATCACTTGAATATAATTCTGATGAAAGCTCACTTTTTGGTTTTTCTAAATCTTCAAGACTTGGAAGATCTCCATATAAATTAAAATGATTTTTTTGAATAGAATAAAATAAAAAAATAATCAAAATGAATATTGAGAAAAACAAACCCCACAATATTCCAATAATTTTATTATTCATCATTGTTTTTTGTTTTGTTCAAATATTGTAGATATTCAGAATATTTTTTTGTCTCAAACAAAATCTTCATATTATTTTCTGTAATTACGAATTTAGATAAAATAGATATTTTTTCTTTATATCTTATTTCAAATTCTTTTATGATATTTTTGTTTTCTACTTGATTTAAATCTGAAATTATTATTAGGGTCTCTTTATCTGTAAAGTTATATTGATCAATAAAACGTTTTTTATATTTCATGTCAATCATTATTTTTTCAAGAATTTGTATAGTTTTATTTTCAATTTGATTATCATTTGAAATAATAAATACCGAATAATAATTACTTGTGTTTTCATCATCAATAAATTTAGGTTTACCACTATAATAATATTCATTGTTTACTTCTTCTGAAGATTTCAATAGTTCTTTACTGAATTGAATTATTTCATTGTCTTCTGCTTTTTTGATAATTTTTTTTAAACTTAATTGAAATATAAAATTTCCATCTAATTTTCCTTTTGCTAATGCTTGTAATAACATGAATTTTTGATGGTAAGGGTTTTTTGTAAATTTCTTTATAATAGAATCTGATTTTTTTATAACAATTTCATATTTTTTATTTTCAAATATTTTATAAAGCCTATCATATTCGTTTATCAATAAATTATTTTCAGCAAATTGATCCTGTTCATAGTTCGGATTAATAACTAGTTTTGACAATAAGTGATTTGGATATGCTTTTAATAATCTTTCTTTATAATTATTTGCTTCTTCAGGATTTGTTTCTTTAGATATTAAATATAGTTGATATAGAATTTCAGGAATATATCTAGATTTTTTAAATTCATATAGTAGTTTTAAAAAATAATCTTTTCCTAGTTCAATTTCATTAAGTTTTTGAATGTAAATATTCCCAACTTTATAATATGCCGTTTCTATTTCATTGGAAAGTTTTTCTTTTTCTTCTTTTGAAAAAGGAATAGAAGCAATTAATTTTTTTCTATCTATTTTATTGTTTTCAGCACTTTGATTCATTGTTGATGTTGATATTTTTTCATTTTTCACCATTGACTCACTTGACTCTTCAAATATTATTTTTCTTGAGATTCTCCAGTTATCCGTTAGGTTTCTATTTCCCCAAACCCTTTTAAATTCTTCCCTTCCTCTGGATACCATAATATCATTGTAGAAATACCAAGTATTAGTTTGAGTATTATCACGTATTATTTCTTTTTGGTTATCATTGAAATTAAACGATCTATTAATTATTTTTTTTTCTTTTTTCTGTTTCTTTTCCAGTTCTTTAATATAATTGTCCGCTATTTTATTTATTTCTTCTTGATCAAGAGTGCTTAATTGAATTAAACTGTCATTTTTTTTAATTGTTGTTAAATTATTTACTAATTCTCGAAGAATTTCTCGTTTTTCATATAAATTATTGTATTCTATATTTTCTCTATTTGTATTATTTAAAGTACTATCATAGTATAATTTTGATAATTCATAATTTTTAAAATCAGTATAATAAATTTCAGCTAATTTTTTGTAGTTTAGAAATTTTTGATTTGTATTATTTTGATTCGTATTTAACGACTTATTATAATTATAAATTGCTTGCTTTATTTTTTTTTGATTGTATTCAAATTCTCCTATTTCATAATATATTTTATCCAAATAATCGATGTTTTTTTTATCTTTTAAAAGTCTATTAAAATATTTATATACTTTTTTGATATCATTGGAATTTGTAAGCTCAGTGACTTTAGCAAGATTTATTTTGGTATAAAATGACAATTCAAATGACGGGTTGTTTTTTAAACATTTTTTATAATATTCATATGCTTCATTTTTAAAATCAGATTTTTGATAAATTTGACCAATAAGAAATAATATTTTATTTTCTTGGTTATTATTAGTAACTAGATTTTCTACTAAACTCAAATTTTTTAAACTTTCATCATAATTTTCTAATACTTGAAACACATAAGCGGAGTTTAAATAAAATAAAATTTTGTTTTTTTTATTTATTATATTTTTTTCGAGATACTTATAAACTTCTATTGCTTCCTTTATTTTATTGTTTTCAAAGTAACTTCTCATTAAATAGATTAAAGCTAAATTTTTTATATTAATATCTTGAGATTTAGTATTTACATATTTGAATGTTGTTTCAGCACTTTCAAATTCAAAATTGTAAAGTCTTGCAAGACCAATCAGGATATAACTATTAAGTACCAATGAAGATTCTGGATGTCTTTGAATTAACAGAGATGCTTTTTCAATTGCGTTGATCGTTAAATCATTATATTGGGATACATTATTTGTATCTAGAGGCGATATTATAGGAATAATATCATCATAATTCCACTTATATGCATTATTAATAATTTCTTCAGTTTTTTTTATATCTTCCTTAGCAATAAAATAACTATTAAACCTTGCCGTAGAATCTTCATATAATTGTTTGACTACTGATTGACATGAGCAAATCAAACAGGAGAATAGCGCAAAATATTTTAATGAATTATATTGAATCTGATTCATTTCTTATATTAACTACAAATTAATAACTGTTTATAAACGAGATAAATTAAAATATATTTTTGTTTATTTGTTTTATAAAGATAATCAAGTGAAAAATAAAATTATTAGATGGTTACAATCAAAATTTCATTTTGTTCTTAGAAATGATAGGGATTTAAAAGAATTAATTGTTTATAGATTTACTAATATTCAATTTATTTTCATATCCATTATATTTTTAATTTTTTTATTTCTTGTTAGTTTTTATATGTCGACTACTGTTTTAAGGTTTTGGTTTGATCCCAGGTTTGCCGAACAGCTAGCAAATCAACAAGTTATTAATTTATCTAAATCGGTTGATTCTTTGATTAATGAATCTTTAGTAAAAGATAATTATATAAATAATATTAAATCTATTCTGTTAGGTAAGGACGATCAAATTAATCGTTCAGTTAATTATAATACAACAACAGATTCTTTAAATGTTAAATATTCATTGAATCAAACTAATGAAATTGACTCTGTTTTTAGAAGACAATTTGAGGAATTAAATAACGATTTTTTAATTAGAAATATTGAGAATAATTTTGATGATATATTAAATATTAATTTATTTTCTCCTGTATCTAATGGAATTATTTCATCAAAATATGATATAAATAATAAACATTATGGGGTGGATATCTTATGTAATAAAGATGAACCAATTAAATCGATAGCAGACGGAACAGTGATTATGTCTTCTTGGACTCAAGATAGTGGCTATGTTATTTCAATATATCATTCAAATAATCTTGTATCGATATATAAACATAATTCTAAATTATTAAAAACAGTTGGAGACAAGGTTACTTCAGGTGATATCATTTCTATTGTTGGTAATACAGGCGAATTTACTTCAGGACCTCATTTACATCTTGAATTATGGTTTAATGGTAAATCACTGAATCCTTTAGAATTTATATCATTCTAATTAACTTTGATATGAAATTAACAATAAATTAGAATCAAGTGGAAAATAATGAATCAAATAATATATTAGGAAAAGGCAGCTTATTAAAAGGGAATTTAAACGTGCCTGGAAATATAAGATTGGAAGGTAAGATTACTGGGAATGTAAAATCAAAATCTAAAATAGCATGTGGAGAAACGTCTACTATAGAAGGGAATCTTACTGCTCAAAATGCTGAGATTGCTGGGAAAGTTAATGGTAAAATTAAAATTGGTGAATTACTAATTTTAAAATCTACTTGTATTATTAATGGAGATATTTCTACAGAAAAATTAATTATAGAATCTGGCTCTTCATTTAATGGAGGATGTATTATGGGTGAAAATTTAAAAAAACAATCAAAAAATGATTCTAAGACATCAAGAAAATAATGATAAATAATTTTAAAAAAAATAATAATTATTTAAAATATATTAATCTAAGTTTTCAAATTTTTGCCTTATTATTCTTTTCAGGAGTTATTGGAAAATTTTTAGACCTATATTTTAAATTTGATTTTCCTTTGCTTATTTTTTTTTTACCATTAATCTCATTTTTCGCTTATTTATATAGGTTATATTGGGGGTTGATTAAATGAATAATAAAACAAAAAGAGAATCTTTTTTATTTAATATTTTGATGTTATTGGTAGGGGTGATAGCATTTTATTTCAAAATTATTTTTTTTCATCATCTAGTTATATTAATAATTATTTTTCAGATTCTTTTTTATTGCTTTTTTCTAGTTATAAATAATAATTATAAAAAAAAACCAAAAAACATTAGAAATTTTCTTTTTACTATAATTATAAGATTTATTTTTTCTCTATTATTCCTTTTTATTATGGGGACTCTTAAAATTGAAAATTTCAACCTATTTGTATTAAATTTTTTTATCTTTTATTTATTATTTATAATATTTGAAATAAGAATTCTATTAATTAATTTGCAGCCTACTTAGTGTTTTATGTTATCTAAAAACAATTACATTTATTCAATTATTTTTTTGGTCTTATTCCCTATATATGCATTTGCTGAAATTGAAGAAAAATCTGATAAAGATCAAGTCGATATAGGGGGAATGATTATGCATCATATTTTAGATGATTATGGTTATGAGGTAATGGAAGGATTAGTTATTCCTCTTCCTGTTATATTGTATTCAAATGATAAAGGATTAGAGGTTTTTTCTTCTTCTAGATTATTTGATGAACATCATAGGCCTCTTTCCAATGGCTATCTTGGATATTATTACGATCATGGGCATATCAAATCTTTAAATTCTTCAAATCATTTTTATGATTTTTCCATAACTAAAAATGTTGCTTTTTTATTTTTAAATGCAATTTTGTTATGTATTGTTTTTATTCTGGTTGCTAATAACTACAAATCTAAACTTGCACCACCTAAAGGCATTCAATCATTATTTGAACCAATAATTTTATTTGTTAGAGACAATATTGTGAAACCAAATATTGGGAGGCATTATAAAACATATTTGCCTTATATGTTAACTCTTTTCTTTTT
>CAZYIL010000117.1:0-5304 GCA_964646945.1 uncultured Marinoscillum sp.
AATATAAACATGTTTTTGAGAATATATCTCATCCTTAAATCTATCAGTTCGACAAAAAATCATCAAACATTTTAATTTCAGACCATAATGATAAAAAAATTGTTTATGTGAGTCATAAATATGTATGTGAATTTTCAGAAATTTTTAAAAATATATTTGATTCTAAAAATAATTTGCTAACAATTTTAAAAAATGTTTCAACAATAATTTTTAATTTTTCTAATGAAATAGGTCAACTAGATAAAGAATATCTTAGATCGTTTTTAGATATAATTGATCGTATTGAAAAAATTAATATAGAAATTAAATCTCATGATATTTTATCAAAACTATTATCACAGATATTTAGAATAGTAAGAATACCTTTCTCGGGAGAACCTTTGTCTGGGCTTCAGATAATGGGAGTTCTTGAATCTAGAAATTTAGATTTTGATGAAGTATATATATTGAACATGAATGAAGGAGAATTTCCAAGTAAACTTTTTAATATTTCATTTATACCATTTAACATTAGAAAAGCTTTCAAATTGAAAACAATTGACTTGATGGATAAGGTACATAGTTATCTATTCTATAGGGTTGTTCAAAGAGCAAAAAACATAACTTTCATATATAATACTAACTCTGATTTTAACTCAAAGGGAGAAATCAGCAGATTCATAAAGCAGATTAATTTAGAATCAAAATATAAGGTTAGAGATATTTCAGTGTCTGATAAAATAGGAATAGAAAGCACTTCTAAGTCACCAATTCCTAAGTCAGAAAAAATTATTGAAAAACTAAGAAAAAGATTTCATCAAGAAGGTTATATTTCACCATCAGGAGTTAAAGATTATATGGATTGTTCTTTAAGATTTTATTATAAATATGTGGCCAATATAAAACAAATAATTCCTTTTTCTGAAAACATAGAAAAGCTTGAATTCGGAAAGATAACTCATAGTGCATTAGAAATTATTTATAGTGATGTTTTAAAAAACAAAAGAGAAGGAATTATTGATAAGAATGATTTTTTAAAAATAAAAAGTGGGATTAGTGGTTCAATAGAAAAAGTTATTAGAAAACATTTTAAACTTAATAAAAAAAACGAATTAATTCTTGAAGGAAATAATATTATTTTGATGGATATAATCAAGGATTATATGAAAAAGGTTATTTCATATGATGAAAATCACGCGCCATTTAAAATATTGAATTTAGAGGGGGATAAAAGATCGGGATATATAAAGCAACTAGATTTATTCAATGGTGAGAAGGTTAATATTTCAGGAGTGATAGATAGAATTGATAAAAAAGGAGATAACATAAGAATTATTGATTATAAAACTGGTGCCGATACTAAGGAAATTAAAAATATAAAATCATTATTTTCAGAAAAGAAAAAAGATAGAAATGATGCCGTATTTCAGTTATTTTTTTACTCGTTATTATTAAAAGAAATAAAAGATAAATTTTCATCAATTTCTATTGGTTTAATGAATATAAGACAGATGAAAAAAAATATGTTTGATTTTAGAATTAAGATTAATAATCAAAAAATAAATAATGTAACCCCTTATCTTAATGAATTTGAAAACCATCTCAAATCTAAAATATCAGAAATTTTTAATATTGCTATTCCTTTCACTCAGAATGAAAATAAAGACTCATGTAAATATTGTCCTTATAAGAAACTCTGTTCA
The DNA here is from genome assembly GCA_964646945.1 of uncultured Marinoscillum sp. Taxonomy (GTDB): domain Bacteria; phylum Bacteroidota; class Bacteroidia; order Cytophagales; family MED-G16. The sequence goes on from CAZYIL010000117.1 coordinate 1,683, forward strand.
GGGTAAATTATAAATTTGAATCTATTTTGTCTGATAAAGTTGATTTTGGGACAGCGCCAACTTGTTTATCTACAACTTCTCCTTTTTTAAATAATAATAATGTAGGAATTGATCTGACTCCAAATTTTATAGAAGTTTCTTGATTATTATCAACATCAAGTTTTCCAATAACTGCTTTGCCTTTATATTCTTCAGCTAATTCATCTATCATTGGAGCAATCATTTTACAAGGACCACACCATTGAGCAGTAAAGTCTACCAATACGGGTTTATCTTGGTTAATAATTTGATCAAAATTTGAATCTGTTATTTCTAGAGCTTTTCCCATTAGTATTACTAATTTAGTTTCAAAAAATTTATCAAATATAAAATTTTTGATTGATAGTCACATGTTTTATTTAATGATTTTATATTGAATGTAAGGTAAATTTTCCAGACTATTAATTAGTTCATTTGTTATATCTATTTTTTTCTCTCTTGAAAGCATATCTAAACTAAAGTAGTCTCCATTATTTTCAGAATTTATTGTAAATGTTAATTTGCAATTTCCTTTTGATTTTCCATTGAAAATCTTATTTATCTTTTCTATAAAACTTTTATTTATATCATCTGAGTGAATTGAAATATTTAACTCTTTTATCATTTTTTCTCTTAACTCTGATAATAGTTTAACTTCTGTAACTTTTAATTCAGTCTGATTTGGATCATTCCATCTTGGCTGAATTTTTCCTGTTATAAATAACATATATTCTTCTTCAAGGTAATTTTTCCATTTTATGTAGTCATCACTGAAAAAATAAAAATCATAGGTGTCTTCATAGTCTTCAAGTTTAATTATTCCATAAGGTTTTCCATTTTTTGATATTCTATGTTCAACATTGCTAACTAAACCTCCGATTTTTACATTTTTTCTATTGTTTGTAATCTCATTATCTTTCAACAAACGAAGATTTGAATTACAAAAATTTTCTAACTCAAATTTGTGTCTATCTAATGGATGACCTGATATATAAAGACCAAGAATGTTTTTTTCAATTTTTTGTTTTTCTCTTTTTGAATAAGGTTCTATTTCTGGAATGCTTGGAAGAGGTATATCGATTCCATTATTTCCTCCAAATAACGATGTTTGTTTGCTTTCTTTTTCCTTTTGAACTTTCCCAGAATATTGAATTGCTTTTTCAATGAGTGAATATTCTCCATCTACTGAATAAATATATTGTCTTCTATTTATATTTTTAAAGCAGTCAAAGGCTCCTGCTTGAGACAAAGCTTCATAAGTTTTTTTATTGACAGCTCTAGAATTTGTTCTAATTGCAAAATCAAAAACATCTTTAAAATGACCATTTTTATTTCTTTCTTCAAGTATTGAGTTTACTGCTGATTCTCCAGTTCCTTTTACTGCACCTATACCAAACAATATTTCCCCATACTTATTACAAATAAAATCCATCTCAGATTGATTAACATCAGGGCCTAATACTTTAATTTTTGCTTTTCTACACTCATCCATAAAATAGGATATTTTTTCTATATTATTTTGATTATGTGTAAGAACAGCTGCCATATATTCGGATATAAAATTGGCTTTCATATATGTTGTTTTATATGCTATTGAAGAATAGCATGTACTATGCGATTTATTAAATGCATATTCAGCAAAAGATTGCCAATCTTGCCATATTTTTTCTAGTTTTTCTTTATTTATATTGTTTTTTTTACCGCCATCAAAGAATTTAGGTTGTAGTTTAGATAAAAGTTTAGAATCTTTTTTACCCATTGCTTTTCTTAGTTGATCTGCTTCTCCTTTTGAAAAATTTGCTATTTTTTGAGAAATTAACATAACCTGTTCTTGATAAACTGTAATACCAAATGTTTCACCTAAAAATTCTTTCATTTCTGGTAAATCGTATTCTATTTCTTCTTTTCCATGCTTTCTTGCAATATAATTCGGAATGTATTCCATAGGTCCTGGTCTATAAAGGGCATTCATGGCAATGAGATCCTCAAATCTATCTGGTTTTAATGCTTTAAGATGTTTTTGCATTCCTGTTGATTCAAATTGAAATGTTGCATTTGTATAACCTTTTTGATACATTTTAAATGTTTTTTTGTCATCTAAAGGAATTTGATCCAAGTTAATTTCTATATTGTGATTAATCTTTACATTTTTGACTGCCGTATTAAGAATAGAGAGAGTTTTTAAACCTAGAAAATCCATCTTTAACATACCTGCTGATTCTATTACACTATTGTCAAACTGTGTTATTAATAATTCGGAATCTTTTGATTTTGATACTGGAATGTATTCAACTAATTCTTCTGGTGTAATTATAATTCCACATGCATGAGTTCCTACATTTCTTAATGATCCTTCGATTACTTCTGCTTGTCTTAAAACTTCTGCTTCTAGATTATTAGTTTTTCTATAATCAGATAAATCAGAAACTTCTTTGAAGGAATCTATTAAACTGATCCCAGGTCTTTCGGGTACTAATTTTGCTAGCTTATCAGTATCTGACAAAGATAATTCTAGTACTCTGCCTGAATCTCTTATTGCAGATTTAGCTGCCATAGTACCGTAAGTGATTATTTGTGCTACTTTTTCATAACCATATTTTGAAATAACATAATCTATTATCTTATCTCTACCAATATCATCAAAATCAATATCGATGTCAGGTAGTGATATTCTATCTGGATTTAAAAATCTTTCAAAAAGTAGATTATATTTTATAGGATCAATATTAGTAATTCCAATACAATATGCTACCACTGAGCCTGCTGCAGAACCTCTTCCCGGGCCTACAGTGACTCCTAATTCTTTAGCTTTATTAGTAATATCTTGAACGATCAAAAAATATCCTGGATAACCTATATTTTTTATAGTTTCTAGTTCAAAATTTATTCTTTCTTCTAATGTTTTATTAACATTACTATACTTTTTTTTTGCACCTTCAAAAGTTAATTTTTTGAGATATGCATTTTCACCAACTTGCGTGTTTTCTGAGTTAAAAAATTCTTTTGGTATTTTAAATTTAGGAAGAACAACATCTCTTTTTAAATCATATATCTCAATTTTTTCAATTATTTCACTGATATTTATTATTGACTCAGGAATATCTTGAAAAAGAAGTTTCATTTCTTCTTGAGATTTGAAATAGAATTCATTATTAGGAAACCCAAACCTTTTACCTCTACCTTTTCCTATTTCTGTTGCCTTGTATTCACCCTGTTTTATGCATAAAAGAATATCATGAGCATCTGAGTCTTTTTTATCTAAATAATATACATCGTTTCCTGCTATGAGCTTTACATGATATTTTTTTGCAAAACTTATCAATACTTCGTTTAGATGATTCTCTTCATCTAGACCATGTCTAAGTAATTCCAAGTAATAATCATCCTTAAATGTATCTAACCACCATTTTAATTCTTCTTCAGCTTTTTCTTCACCAAAGTTTAATATTAGATTAGGTATTATGCCATTTAACCCTCCTGAAATAGCAATTAAATTATCACTAAACTTTTTTATAAGTTCTTTATCTATTCTAGGAAATAAACCATATAGTCCCTCTGTATATCCCAAAGAAGAAAGCTTTGTTAAATTTTTATATCCTTCTTT
>CAZYIL010000118.1:0-5278 GCA_964646945.1 uncultured Marinoscillum sp.
AACAGAGAGTGGTACACAACAAGTAACCATTACAATTAGAGATGGTGTGGAGTCAGCAAATGTTACACTATCAACTGCTAGTGCTACTCAGATTTCTGAGACAGATGGAAGCGCGACAATAAAAGCTTCTATTCCTACCCCTGCTCTAGAGGATGTGACGATAAAACTCGGATTTTCGGGGACAGCCGCTGGTACAGACTACTCTTATGAAAATTTTACTACGGATGGACTAATGCTATACTTACCACTAGATGGTAATGTAAACGATGAGAGTGGAAATGGAAATAATGGAACTATTAATGGAACTCTCTCTTACACTGAAGATAATTTTGGAAATGCTGAAAAAGCTATGGCATTTGGAGGTAATGGTACCATTGTAATTCCTTACTCAGAGATGATGGTAATTCCAGATGATATCACTATAAGTATGTGGGCATGGTTTAACAATGCTGGTGGGCACATTCTCATGTTTCCTAAACGGGAAGGCAAAACTTATATTTCTATGAGGCCTAATACTGGAGCTGGTGGAGTTGGGTTTTATTTTAGAGCTTCTGGTCAAGAATGGGAGTGGCCTGTTTTTCCTGGACTTGAATTCAATAAATGGCATCACCTTACCTATACTAATGATATGGATTCAGCAAAATTGTACATTAATGGAGTAATTAATAGTAAAGCTAAGGTAGCATATGATGTAGATTATCCAATATATACAGAGGGAGACACATATATTGGATCGGAAACTTTAGGTAATGAATTCTTCAATGGAAAGCTTGATGAGATGCGATTCTACAATAGGGCATTGTCTGCAGCAGAAATTGCAGATTTATATACCCTAGAAAACCCCATATTGACTTCTGGTATAGCATCAAATAGCAGTGATATAGTTATAAAAGAAGGGAAAACATCTACCACTTTAAATATAATTTCTGTATCAGATAATATTGATGAGGATGATGAGACTGTAGTAGTTGATGTAGAGAGTGTTACTAATGGTTTTGAAAATACTAAACAGCAGCTAACTTTTACTATAACCGATGATGATGCTGCTCCAACTGTTACGCTATCAGCAGATACTTTAATTAATGAGAATGGTGGAGTATCTACCGTCACTGCCACGCTCAGTGAGATTTCCTCTAAAGAAATTGTTGTCAAACTTTCTTTCTCTGGAACAGCCATAGGTTCTGGTACAGATTACACTCTAGCTGCTGATTCAATAGTTATTGCTGCGGGAAGTAAGACGGGAACGACAACGATCACTTCTGTCGAAGACTCTGAAGATGAGACCGTGAATGAGACGGTAATTATTGAAATTTCATCCATTACAAACGCCACTGAGGCAACGGACCAGAAAGTTACGGTATATCTTTATAAGGAAAATGATTTCTGCACAGCTACTGGAGGGTCAAATCTTAGTGGAATTATATCTGAGGATAGAAGACTTTATAAGTCATGTTCTCCATATGCTCTTACTGGAAATCTGAGAATTAATGAGGGGGTAACACTAACAATTGATCCTGGTGTAACATTACAAATGAATAATGATACATATGTATTAGTTCAAGGAACTTTAGTTGCTGAAGGAACTTCTTCAGACAGTATAACTTTTAATCCTTTTGGAAAAGGTATTCATTTTGATGATTCAGCGGAAGATTACAATAAAACTAATTCTACAGGTAATAGAATTAAATATGCAGTAATAAAAAATCCTACTTCAGGTAATTTTGATGCTATTATAAATGCTTCCAGTAGACATTTAACTACTACAAAAGAATATAATAGTAGTATTGGTAGTAATAATCAAGTTTCAATTTTGGTATCTAATTCATATTTAAAAGATGTGGCAACTAACTTTAATGGTTGGGGAGGGTATAATGTTCCTGAAGAGACGATTATAGAAAAAAATATTTTTGAAGGAGGATTTTTTGAAGCAGACAATGAGCCAAATGTTCTTGTGTCTAAAAATATATTTAAAAATGTTGAATTTAACACATTATCAGCTCATTTTGAGTATAATGTTATTGATAGTAATTGTTCTATCGGAAGAATTTACCCTCAGAGTTATGGTTCGGGAACAGCTTATGATTTTAATAATAATCATATATATGCAAGAATACAAAAGTTTCAAAATGGAAAATATCTAAGGTTTTTTAATAATACTTATGATATTACAAGTGGAGATAATATAACTGGTTATGTTCAATATTTTACTGGGAACAATATATTAGGAGGTAGTGGATATAAATATAAGAGGGATTTAAATCTTGATGATAATAATCTTGATGTCAACGCAGAAAATAATTATTGGGGAACCGCTTCATTATCAGAAGTTGAAGATAAAATTTATGATCAGGGGGATGATTTTAATTTAGGTAAAGTGGATGTTGATCCTATATTAACTACTCCAAGTGCTACTGCACCTATAAGTAAAGTTAAAAACCTTAAAATAACAAGGTTAGCAAACTCCACAGAGCTAACCTGGGATGCTAATTCTGAAAGTGATGTTGCAGGCTATAAATTGCATTATGGAACTTTAACTCAAGGAAATGCCCCGCCATATACTCAAACCTACAACAATGTCATAGACCTCGGAAATGTCACGAGCAAGACCCTGACTTTTGGTCTTGGAACAACCGATGGAATTACCGTTACCGCATACGATAATGATGCGGATGGCATCGATGATCAGATCGAAGGGCATGAGAGCTGGTTTGCAGAAGCGGAAGTTGTCTCGGCTCCTATAGGGGTTAACGATTCTTACCAGATTGCATCAGGAACTACGTTAGAAGTTGATTATTCTGATGGTGTCCTTAAAAATGACACAGATTTAGATGGAGACGCTCTGACTGCAACTCTTGTTCAAACAACTGCGAACGGAATGCTCACACTTCAAGATAATGGTGGATTTAAATACGTTCCTATCACTAACTATTCTGGTAATGATAATTTTACCTATAAAGCTTTTGATGGCACGCACTCTTCAGCGAATACCACTGTTAATATTTCTGTTTCTACGCCTCCAGTAGCTTCTGATGATAGCTATTCTGTGGACGAAGATGCGGTGCTCACTGTGGATGTAGCTTCTGGAGTACTTTCCAACGACACGGATGCTGAGAGTGATGCGATGACAGCGGTGAAGCTGAGTGATCCTTCGCACGGTACACTGACATTTAATGCTGATGGTTCTTTCACCTACGACCATGATGGGGGAGCTTCTACTTCTGATTCTTTTACCTACCAGGCAAGTGATGGAATAGGAAATTCAAATACGGCTACAGTTACCATTACTATTGTAACGTCTGATGATGCTCCAGTAGCAAATTTAGATGCTTATGGAACAGATCAGGACGAGGTGTTAACTATTACAAAGGAAGAAGGTGTTTTGAAGAATGATGTTGACGAGGAGGGTGATGAAATGACTGTAGAACTTGTTACTGACGTTACACTTGGAGCGTTAACTTTAGATGCTGATGGAAGTTTTACTTATACGCCACCAACAGGGCAAAAGGGTATAGACACATTTAAGTACAAGGTTAAGGCTGCTGAACTTTTCTCTAACACAACATATGCAACGATTAATATCAATGGAAGACCAGTGATTGCATCTAATCAGACGCTTAATGTTGATGAGAACAAATCAAATGGATATACGGTTGGTCAGATTAGTATAGTTGATGAAAGCTCTACTTTTACATGGGATATTCTCTCAGGAAATCAGAATAATGTCTTCTCTATAGAATCCAATGGAAGCATTAAAGTAAATAATAGCAGTGCTCTAAATTATGAGCAAATTCAACAGGTCACTTTAAATCTAAGAGCTCATGATGGCTCGATGTGGTCAGACCCAGTTGATGTGGTTATCAACATTAATAATGTGCAAGATATGGCGATTATAAGCTCTGAGATAACGCATAGTTACTGCAGCTCTGGAACTGGGACAGGTTCCATTATTTTGGTTGTTGAAGGAGATGAGAGTGGTTTGGATATAAGTTGGTCAAATGGAGAAGAGGACACTTTATCTATACATAGCCTTTCATCGGGCACTTATAGTGTTACTATAACAGACGGTGTAGGACAAACTTTATCTGAAAATTATACAATCAATTTACTTCCTATGTACCAGGAGGCTGCAGTATGTTTTATTACGGCAGACTTTGATGATTATACCCGTAACAGAATTTATGTAAATGTAGGATCTAATCCTTATAACGTAGATAAATATTTAATTTACAGAGAGGGTATTCAAGCGGGTGTGTATGAAAAAATTGGTGAAATTGATCCTAGCTTGGAAGGGTTTGTGGATACTGGAGTAGATAATAGGACTAAAAGTTTTAGATATAAAGTAGCTATGAGAGATAAGTGTGGTAATGTATCTGAACTTAGCGATTTTCAAGAGACTAGTCATCTTTCTGCGAATCCAGGTATTGGTGGTAATATAAACCTTCAGTGGACTGCTTATAAGGGTCTAGAATTTTCTACCTATGAAATATACAGAAAGGTTAATGATGGGGATTTTGATTCTCTTACATCTGTTTCTTCAAACTCACATGCTTATTCAGATGTGAGTGTAGATCCAGAAAATTTTTATAGATATTTTGTAGCTATACTCGCTGAAGTTGAATGTGCTCCTGAAGAAGGTGGAGGTATAAATATTGAGTTTGATTTGGACGATAAGGAATATGGAGGGGTTGATCTAGATAATCCAACTGATTTAAAAGGTACAAAAGTTGTAAGACCACGTACAAATCAGTTTTACCTTGAAGCAACCGATGATGATGGTGATGGAGTGGGTAATGATGATGATATATGTCCTGATACACCTGATGGAGAGACAGTTGATGCTAATGGATGTTCTGATTCACAAAAAGATACTGATGGTGATGGAGTCACTGATGATAAAGATCAGTGTCCTGACACTCCACAAGGAGAAAATGTTGATGTTAATGGATGTTCTGTTCCATTATTTGTGGAATCAATTACATTTATACAAAAAGTTTATCCTAATCCTACCGATAATGAATTTATTGTTGAGTTAAAAGGTAATTCTAAAGTTGAAAAAATAGAGTTTATTGATTTTAGTGGTAAAGTATTAGTGCCAAATAAAGTTGTGAGAACTCAAAATAGATTAGATATTAATGTATCTAATATAAATGAAGGCATCTATCTATTACATATTATAACGAAAAAAGAAGTAAATAAAGTTAAGGTAGTAATAGAAAGATAAAAAAGCGGGATGGACGGGACTCGAACCCGCGACCTCCTGCGTGACAGGCAGGCATTC
>CAZYIL010000119.1:0-5277 GCA_964646945.1 uncultured Marinoscillum sp.
AAGGAGTTTATTTTTATACAATAGATTTAAATAATGGTTCTGAAACAAAAAAAGGTTCTATTTATTTAAGAAGAAGAGATTAATATTCAAACCTACTAAACCTATATATACGAGAAGTGTGCTTATTTAGATAAATTAGGATAATATTCTATATTTACTATGATAAAAGTTTAACCCAACAATTAATTTTACCATACAATGGGGTATTTAAAAATTTTAATAAAAGCACAAGTTTTCTTTTTGATTCTTTTTATAACATACCCATTGAGTTCTCAAGATTATAAGTCGATTCAGTTACCAAAAAATTCTATTATATACCTTTCTGCCGATAGTATAAAAAGCCTTTATTTTAACTATCTAGCTGAACATCCAATTTATGGAACTTCTGATTTTGATGTAAGTGGAAATTTAGTTGATTTTAACGGTAACGTATATTTTGTTTATGGAGGAGTATCTGCAGATGAAACAATTAAAGGAGAATATAATTATTTTCCAGAAAACAAAATTAAAATGGATTATAATCTAAGTATGAATATCCGTAAGGATTTTCCTGTGGTTTTTCCAAGATTTGGAACTGATGGAGATGGAGTAGATAATAATGATGATTTAGATGATGATAATGATGGTATTTTAGATACAGAAGAAGGTTTGGTATGTGCTGCAAATGTTCCTCTTGGTATTGATGGAACTTTTGAAGTTTGTGCAGGTGTAGCAAAAGGAGCTCCTGGTAATGATGGTAAAAATTCTAACGTGAGATGTGGAGGATGGCAGAATGGTAACCAATCTGCTGATACGTGGATTTCACCACTTCCTAATATAGGATCAGGAAGTTCTAGTGGTATAGGACCGGGCGTACCACCATCACCACAAGGAGGTATTTGGGCAGGAGCATGGGTTTCTTATCCACCGGAGAAGAATTGGGGACCTGAATGTTTTTACTATGATATTACAGGAGCTATATTACAAGTTGGAGTGCAATATGAAATTACTTTTTATCAGGTTATGGCTGGTTCTAAAGGTGGTGGACATACTACTCCAATTGGAGAGCAGGCTAGATGGCGAGTTGAGCTTTCTAATGGGATTCCAGGAGGAAGACCACAACCAATTCCTGGATCAGAAATACATTTTTCACCTGAAATGGACTATAAAGGTGAAGATAATCAGGTATGGGAAGAAACTACTTTAATTTTTACCGCACAAAATGTTAATGCCAGACTACAATTTTGTGCAGATCTTGGTACTGACGGTCAAGGTCCAAGTTATACCACAGACTATATGGGTATTGATGATATTAGACTTACACAAATTTTTGATGATGAAGACTTAAATGGTGATGGAGTACCAGATGCTTGTGGCGTAAGAAACTCAGATGATGATGGAATCCCAGATCATTTAGATCTTGATAGTGATGGAGATGGTTGTAATGATGTGTTAGAAGCAGGATTTTTAGATGGAAACGGTGATGGAATTTTAGGAGGACTTCCAATAAATGTAGATGGAGATGGAAAAGTAACGGGTGGTGGAGGTTATACCACCCCAGCTGATGTAGACGGTGCAGGAGGACACGATTACATTCAAGAAGGCGCAGCAGTTACTATAACTTCAAATCCATCTGTTTTGGAATCCAAACAAGTCGGAGAAACAGCACAGTTTACTGTTGAAGCAAATGTGAATGATGCTAGAGTATGTAATAATTGTAAATCCACTGCTGTCCCGAGTCCTGTTTTTCAATGGCAAGAAAATACGGGAGGAGGATGGGCTAATCTTGCCAATGGAGGAAAATATAGTGGTGTAACAACCAATCAGCTTACCATATCCAATATTACAGTTGGTATGTCAGGATACAAGTATCAGGTAGTAATTACTACACCATCTTATGTATGTGATGCTAGCGTAACCCCTCCCGAGTCAACACTAAATGTAAATAATTGTCCTTCAGGACAAAATGATACCTATAATGTAGATGAAGGGGGGACTCTTAACGTTAATTCAACGTCAGGAGCTGGAGGAGGTGTAATTCTTGGTACTGTTGGAGGAAATAAGACGGTGGGCGCAGCAGATTCTGACGTAGATTCAAACGATAATAATTTAACCGCTACTAAAGTATCGGATCCTTCTAATCATGTAGGAATATTTACTCTTAATGCAAATGGAACTTTTATTTATACTCATGATGATAGTGAAACTGCTACAGACTCGTTTACTTATACTTTAAATGATCAAGATGGATGTGCTACAGCAGGACCTTTTACTGTTACAATAAATATAAACCCTATTAATGATTGTCCTGTAGGTCTTCCAGACATATATGCAGGTGTTGAAGGACAATCAATTGTAATACCTGATGTGGATGGAGTGATAAAAAAAGCTGGGTCTGCAGATACCGATCCAGATACTCCTCAAAATGATTTAAGAGCTACGGCTGTAACTGCTCCAACAAATGGACTTCTTATTTTTGATGTTGATAGTGAAGGTGGTTTCACTTATACTCATGATGGCTCAAGTACAACTACTGATTCATTTACCTATACATTGGATGATCATGATGGGTGTGCTGCAGCAGGACCTTATATTGTAACAATAAATATTGCTCCAGTAAATGATTGTCCTGAAGGTGAGAATGATGTATATACGGTAGATGAAGGAGGTGCGCTTGTAAAAACACATGTTGATGGAGTTATAATCAATGATGATGATGAGGATACTCCTAATGCAAATCTTCGTGCATCACTTGTGGTCCCTGGAATAGGACCTCTTCATGCAGCTTCTTTTGTATTTGATGCAGATAAACTTGGAGGATTTACTTACGTGCATGATGGTACAGAGACATTAGCTGATCAATTTCAATATACACTTGATGATCAAGATGGATGTGTAGCTGCTGGCCCTTATACTGTAACAATTAATATTACTCCTCAAAATGACTGTCCTGTTGGAGTTAATGATGTTTATTCTATTGATGAAGGGGGCACTCTAACTGTTTCAGCTGGCGATGGTGTGATAAAAAAGATTATTTCTGCGGATACAGATATTGATTCAGATGTTAATAATCTTCGTGCATCGCTTGTAAATCCTGGAACAGGACCTCTTCATGCAGCTTCTTTTGTATTTGATGCTGATAAGCTAGGGGGATTTACCTATACACATGACGGTACAGAGACATTGATTGATCAATTTCAATATACTCTTGATGACCAGGACGGGTGTACTACAGTGGGGCCTTTTGATGTGATAATAAATGTGACACCAGTAAACGATTGTCCAATAGCTGTAGTTGATAACTATACCTTAGCTGAAGGAGGAACTATAACTAAAGTAGCAGTTGATGGTTTGAGTGCTAATGATACTGATTCTGAGGGAGATGTGTTTACTGTAATAAGATTTTCAAATCCTACACATGGATCTTTATCCCTGAGTCCTGATGGTTCTTTTACCTATACGCATGATGGTGGCGAAGTGCGCACAGATTCTTTCACATACACATTAAATGATGGGGGATGTGATTCAAATATTGGAACTGTGAACCTTACCATTACCCCAGTTAATGATTGTCCTGTTGCCTTTGGAAATACTTATATTGTAACCGAAGGTGGTACACTGAATAAATCTACAATAGAAGGTTTATTAACATTTGATTTTGATGCAGATGGAGATACTTTTACAGCCATTAAAGTCACAGATCCAAAACATGCAACTTCTTTTACACTTAATCCAGATGGTTCATTTATATATGTTCATGATGACACTAACACACTTTTTGATTCTCTTACTTATAAAATTAATGATGGAATATGTGATTCAGATGTTGTAAAAGTGATAATATCAATAATTGATAAAAATGATTGTCCTACAGCGGTTGGAGATACTTTTACCGTACCTAGAAATAGTATTTTGAATTTAACACCATCTACTGGTATATTAGTTAATGATTTTGACCCAGATGACCCTTTAAATGTTCATCCAATCTCTGGACCTAAACATGCGCTTAATTTTACTCTTAATCCTGATGGTTTTTTAAGTTATACTCATGATGGTAGTTTTTCATCTATAGATAGTATTCAATATAAGTTAAATGATGGTAAATGTGGTGATTCAGAGACTGTGACAGTATATTTTAACATAACTAATGAGTGTCCTTTAGCTGTAGATGATAACTATACTGTAGATGAAGGTGATACTTTAATTGTAGATGCTGTTGCTGGGTTTTTATCTAACGATTCTGATGCTAATTCAGATGTTTTTGCAACTTCTTATAACACTAATACCAATACATCTGTTTTAGTGGTATCCAGTACAAAACAAGCACGAGTTCAAAGATATACAGGTGGTTATCCAATAAGTTCAGCAGTTAAAATATCAGATTCTGGAAATCATCCAGATACTTTTGATGATAATTTAAATTTTTCTGTTGACTTAGGGGATGAAGATATCTATGATAGTTGTAGGATAAAGGTAGATTTTGAAAGTTTTGATGATGGTATAAAAATAAATTTAAATGGAACTTCACTATTATACTTTAATGAAAATCATTGGAATTCAATTAGAGGAGCAAATACCACAGAATTTAATAGTGGAGGAAAGTTTGATGTGGATGTTGGAATAGAAGATTATTGGCAGCCTTGGAATGGAGAAGGGAACCCTGAACTTATTATCACTCAAGGTTCTATCAAATTAATGTCCGATGTTAATGGTGGAGGCAGAGAAGATGCATTACAATATATGGATAATACGATTGCTGGGTGGGTATTTGATGAAAATTTTAGTTATGATTGTTTCCAAGAGATTGAATTAAATATAGGAAATGCTAATAGTAATTTCGGTTCTGGAATAGATGCACTAGTTAAATTTCAAGCATATATTGGAACAAAATCTCTTCAAGCTAGTCCAGATGGTTCTTTTACCTACATCCACGATGGAGGTGAAACGACAGAAGACTTTTTCCTTTATAAAACCAATGATGGTTTATGTGATTCAAATTTTGGCACGGTAAATATTGCGATTACCCCAATAAATGATTGCCCTATTACCTTCGATGATTCATATATAATAAATGAAGGAGATACGCTTATTATTGGCAAGTCTGTAGGTATTTTATCCAATGACAGTGATGCAGAGCTTGATGTTCTTACTATCTTGAAACTTACTGAAACGCAAAATGGCACCATAGTAATCGCTGATGATGGATCTTTTACTTATATACATAATGGTAGTGAGACCTTAAGTGATTCTTTTACTTATCAGGTGAACGATGGAGCTTGTGATTCCAACATATCTACT
>CAZYIL010000120.1:0-5225 GCA_964646945.1 uncultured Marinoscillum sp.
TTATAGATTTACTTATTCCAAAATTAAACCGAAGATGTATGAAAAATTTATTAACACTTTTTTTATTATTTATTATTTCCTTTAGTAATTCTTTTTCCCAAAAGAACGAAAAAAAAACTGAAGAAAAATCTAAAATTAAAAAATATAATAAAGTTGTTGATTCAACCTATAAAACAGATGAAGGTCTTTTTAAAGTACACACGAATAAAGAAAAATATTTATATGAAATTTCTCCCAATCTCTTTGGTAAAGAAATGCTCATGGTTACAAGGATTTCTAAAACAGCTAATGGTATTGGCTATGGTGGGCAAAAAATTAATTCTCAAGTTTTAAGGTGGGAAAAAAAGTATAATAAAATTCTTTTAAGGATTGTTAGTTATGAAAATATAGCAAATGATTCATTACCAATATCTAAATCAGTAAAAAATTCAAATTTTGAACCAATTTTATATTCTTTTGAAATAAAAACCTATAATTTAAAAGATAGTGCAGTTGTTATTGACGTTACTTCCTTTTTTACAGAAGATGTAAAAGCTATTGGATTTCCTGAGAGAAGAAGAAAACAATTAAAAATAACTTCTCTTGACAAAAAAAGATCATTTATAGAATCTATCAAAAGTTTTCCAATTAATGTTGAAACTAGAAATGTTCTTACCTATAAATCAGGAGCACCTCCATCGTTAAGTAATTCACAAACAATAAGTTTAGAAATAAATAATTCAATGCTTCTTCTTCCTGAAAATAAAATGCAACCTAGACTGAGAGATAGAAGAGTAGGATATTTTTCTCAAACGCAAACAGATTATGGTCTTGATGAGCACAAAGCAAAGGCAACTACTTATATAAAAAGATGGAAATTAATTCCTAGTAATATAGAAGCCTATAAAAGAGGAGAACTAGTAGAACCAATAAAACCAATTGTATATTATATTGATCCTGCTACACCAATAAAATGGAGAAAATACCTTAAACAAGGTGTAGAAGATTGGCAAGTAGCTTTTGAACAAGCAGGTTTTAAAAATGCAATTATTTGTAAATATCCACCATCAAAAGAGGAAGATCCAGATTGGAGCCCTGAAGATGCAAGATATTCTGTAATTAGATATTATGCTTCTGATATACAAAACGCTTATGGCCCTCATACTGCTGATCCAAGGACTGGAGAAATTCTTGAGAGTGATATTGGATGGTATCATAACGTAATGAACCTGTTAAGAAACTGGTATTTAGTTCAAACATCAGCTGTAAATGAATCATCAAGAGGAAAAAAATTTGAAGATGAAATTATGGGACAGCTTGTTAGGTTTGTCTCCGCTCATGAGGTTGGTCATACTATAGGATTACCACATAATATGGGATCTAGTTATGCTTATCCTGTTGATAGTTTGAGATCTAAAAATTTCACATCTTCTCATGGTGTTGCTCCTTCAATAATGGATTATGCAAGATTTAATTACGTTGCACAACCAGAAGATAATGTTACAAATTTTTATCCTATGGTTGGAACTTATGATAAGTGGTCGGTTAAATGGGGATATTCATATTTTGATGGTGAAAGCACTACATCAGAGCAAAAAATACTCAATGATTGGATTAAATCTCATGCTGGTGATTATGAGTATTGGTTTGGATATAGAAACGGTATAGATCCAAGATCTCAAACTGAATCAATAGGTGATGATAATATGAAAGCTAGTTACTATGGTTTAGAAAATTTAAAAAGAATTTTGCCAAAAATAATGAAATGGTCCTATGAAGAAGGAAAAGAATATGATGAGCTTAAAGAGTTATATTTAAATATTATTTCTCAATTCAGAAGGTATATAGGTCATGTAACAACAAACGTTGGAGGAGTTTTCGAAGATATCAAAAGTTATGATCAAGAAGGTCCAATATATGTTCATGTTCCAAAAACTCAACAAAAGAGAGCAGTAATTTTTTTAAATTCTTATGTTTTTAATTCTTTTAATTGGATTGTAGATTATGAAGTTCTTGAAAAAATTGAAAACATAGGCTCTGTTGAAAGAATAAGACAGATTCAAATGTATGCTTTAAATGGACTATTTAATTATTCTAGATTAGCTAGGATGATTGAAAATGAACAAAAAAATAAAAATTCAGCATATAGTATAAATGAAATGATTGAAGATTTAAATAAAGTGATTTGGAAAGATTTAAATTCAAATACGAGTATCAATTTATATAATAGAAATCTACAAAAAGGATATATTAATATTCTATTTGATATTTTAAAGGAATCAAAAACTCAATCATCTTATTCAAAAAGAAATGGAGCAAATATTAAATTTGATGAATCTGATATAAGACCTATCATTTTATCTGAATTGATGAGTTTACAAAAAAGAATTAAGTCTGGATTGAAACAAGTAAAAGATAAAAATACAAAAGATCATCTCAGTTATTTAAACCTATTAATAACACAGGCTACTGAAAATATGCTATCAGATTAATATTAATTGTATTCTTTTAAAGCTTTATCTATTAGGATCTTTATATGAATTCTATGCGCTATAGAAGAAGTGTTACCCGTTGGTTTTTTTAACCATTTAGCTATTTCTTTTAAATTATAAATCGCCATAGATTTTGCGGGAATTTTATACCTTGCAGATGATTTACCATTAATCATCCCTATCAATCTTGTAACATAAACAGCTTGAAGATTCTGTCTAAAAGTATTTATGTCAGATGTTAAATCATCTTTAAACATTGATTCGTTTAAATCAGTCATAAACAGAGAAAGATTATATCTATTACCATAAAGTTCTGAATCAATGATCCTTTGTAATGTATTTGGATGTAATATATGAGCAAGAACTCTAGTTTGATAACTTAACACCTGATCATGAATTTTTGGATCTTCAGGTCCAGAGAAAAAATCAAAACCTCTCCTTTGTTTTGCAATTAAATTATATAATTCATTAGGTGCACTAAATGCATCTGCTGAAAACACATAAGTTTTAAGCGCATTAAAAGCTCTCTTTTGATCTTGAAAACTTACTGGAGTATATGGCATTTTACCACCGTCTTGACCAATAGTAGATCTATCAACATACACCCCTCCAATAAATCTTGAAATCACATCTCCAGCTCTAGCAGCTTGAGAGTTTAATGTATAATATGCTCTTCTTAAGTCCTCATATGTATTTCCATCAATACTAAATTTAGAAATAATTTTACCCATCATATTTTTTACAAGTTTGAATCTATCAATGGAATAAGAAATTTGATCATTTGATAAATCACCTGTCATAACTCTTGGATCAATAGCTTTACCAGGAGACCTCATATCATCTGCGTCATTTCCAAATATTAACTCTGGTTCTGTAGATCTTGTAAGTAATGCATCCATTTCAGAATTATTTTTAAATTGAGTATAACCAAACTGAATAGCCCAATCATCATAAGGACCAACAGACATGTCATAAAATTGTCCTTGAGATGATCTAACTAAAGATAAGTTGATACCTGCATAATCCATAACAGATCCTGTAAGCGCTTTCCCCTCTATAAAATCTGCATCATAAAGTTCTGATGGAGAAAACAATTGACTTGCCTTCATATTATGATTAAGACCAAGTGTATGTCCAACTTCATGCATTATAAGAGATTTCATGCCTTCTTTTTCTATTCTATCTAAATCATATTCCGAAGCATCATCAAGTTCTAATAAGGTTTTCCCAAATAATTGATTTTCATGCATAATATGTCCCATCGAACAATAAAACTTATTTTTATTATTACCAAAAACAGAATAATCTTCTTCATTTTCAAGACTCATATTAGATGAGGCATCACCAACCAACTTATCATAAAATACCCTGTTGGTAAAATGAACAAATTCAAGCATAATATCAGCTCCAATAATTTCACCAGTTCTTGGGTTTGTCATACTTGGTCCATATCCACCAAAAGGAGGATTTGGAGAAGACGTCCATCTTAACACATTATATCTCACGTCGCCAGCGTCCCATTTTGCATCATCAGGTTGAACTTTTACAACTAAGGCATTTTTAAAACAGACTTCTCAAAAGATTTATTCCACTCTAATACACCATCTTTAATTGTTTCTCTCCATTCCATTGGAGTTGAATTTTCTATCCACCAAGTTATAGGTTTCACTGGCTCAGATAAATCTTGATCCGGATTCTTCTTTTCTAGTCTCCATCTGTTTATCATATCTCTATAGTTTGTAGTACCAGTTTCTGTCATATCATTGACATAGGTTAAAAAATATCCAACTCTTGGGTCATCATATCTAGGTTCATAACCATCATCTGGCATGTTCATTAAGGAGTGAAATAATTGAATTGAAACATATCTACCATCTGTGACAGCTTCAGATCCACTATTTAAAACATTAGGATTTTTAAAAACATACTCAGTTTTAAGATTTGTATTTTCAGGATAATTATTTATTTCTAAAATTTTTGATTTTCCTTTATCAAAAGATCCCAGACTAAATCTATTTGGAGATGCTCCTGATCTTTTAGGAGGTTTTACTCTACTTAAAGTCTCTGAAAGAAATAGATCATTTACATTTATGAGATAAGATCCCTTTTTTTTATCTTCAGATAAAATTTTATTGCTAGAAATAACAGCATGACTCATATTAGCTTCTTGTGATCTAGATAGAGGATTATTTGGGTCAAAATAAAAATTGGTATTTGGTGCAACTATTTCAATCTTATTAAAATATTTCTTTATATGAAAAACTACATCAGATCCATACGCACCTCTAAAGCTTCCAGCCTCCGTGACTCCATCAGCAATTTGAGAAAAATAAATATAATCTTGATTTAATTGATCATTTCTAATTTCCATTTTTAATTCTCCTGAAACAGTATCTTGATAAATTATAAATAAACCATCCATTTTTATTGAAGATTTTGTTAGTTCACTGATAGTTTTAATTTTCTTTGATTTATCCTTATCTGTTTCCTTATCTGTTTCCTTATCTTGAGCAGATAAAATAAATGTTGATAATAAAGCGAATAGTATTAATGATTTTTTCATAATTAAATTATTTGTTTAAAAGGGATAGTAATATTATATAATTTTTTATAAAAAATATTTTTATTACGCATGTAAAATACTTTTCATTTAATCATAAAATTCTTCTTATTGCTCTTATTCTTTTGAGATAATATTCTCTATTTAATTTAGTTTCAATAACACCTTTACTTGAAGAAGCATGAATAAAATCT
>CAZYIL010000121.1:0-5092 GCA_964646945.1 uncultured Marinoscillum sp.
CTTGATAAGATAATTTATCAGCTAATTTTGGAAACCAATTTTTTATAAGATGAGCTAGCTTTCCTCTAAAAGTAAATATCATATCTCTTTTTCTTTTTTTGTATCCTAAAAAGATTTTATTTGCTAATAATTCTGAGCTCATCATTTTTTTATCATCCCTACTTGTAGATCCTTCTTTTTTACCATCACTTTTAAGAGTATTAAGTCTAAAATTACTTTTCACATAACCAGGCGAAACAATCATAACATGAATCCCTTTATTAATTAATTCCAATCGTAAAGAATCAAAAAATCCTTGCATAGCATGCTTAGAAGAAACATAAGCCGATCTTGTAGGTGTAGCAATAAATCCATTAAGTGATGAAATAGCTATGATACTTCCTTTTGTCTTTTTTAAATGGGGAAGAGCAAATTTTGTTCCATAAATAGATCCAAAAAAATTGATGTCAAACAACTTTTTGAAAACGTCAAGATCAACTTTTTCAAACAACGAACGAACTGATACTCCAGCATTGCAAATTAAAACATCTAATCTTCCAAAGGAATTTATTGCTAAATCAATCATTTTTTTATTATCACTTTCTTTAGAAACATCATGAATCAGGGTTTTGTAAATAACATTTAATTCTCTTAAGTTGTTAGATACTATAGACATTCTTTTATCATTAGTTCCTGTGATCACTAGTTTATACCCCTTCTTACCAAACTGATAAGCAAGCGCTTCACCAATACCAGAAGAAGCTCCAGTTATTATGACTACTTTATTTTTCATAATTTATTCAAATATAAATTATTTCCTTTCTATATATAAAATTTACTAGTTTTGTCATCAAAAATAACTAAAAATGGATAAGTCAGAAATATATAATCATCTAGGAGAAAATAGAGAAGAATACTTCAAAGCGGGAGCTCCACCAATCATTGCTACCAGTAATTTTCTTTTTGATACAGTAGATGAAATTAGACAAGCACTTAGTTATATGAATGAAATTCCATTTTATACACGTGGAATTAATCCAACAACAAAAATTCTTGAAAAAAAAGTAGCAGCATTAGAAAAAACTGAAAGTGCTCTTGCGTTTGGTAGTGGAATGGGTGCTATTAGTGCTGCAATATTTTCTCAAGTAAAAGCAGGTGATAATATTATATCCATTAACAAACCTTATATAGGAACTAATAAGCTGATGAAGGAAGTTTTACCAAGGTTTGACATCTCTACTACTTTTGTGAAAGGAGAAAATGCAGAAGATTATCAAAAAGAGATAAAGAAAAACACAAAACTGCTTTACTTAGAAAGTCCAAATTCATGGACTTTTGAAATGCAAGATCTTGAAGAAATAGCTAAATTTTCTAAAAAAAACAATTTAATCTCCATCATTGATAATAGTTATGCTTCACCTGTAAATTGTAATCCACATAAATGGGGAATAGATATAGTTGTTCATTCTGCCACAAAATATATCAGTGGCCATGGAGACATAATGGGCGGAATTGTTTGCAGTAGTAAAAAAATAATTGATCAGATCTTCAACCATCAATATAAGGTAAATGGAGGAATCATCTCTCCTTTCAATTCCTGGCTTTTTATAAGAGGATTAAGAACTCTAGAGATGAGAATGAAGTTTATTGGTGAAAACACTCCAAAAGTTGTAAGTTATCTAGAAAATCATCCTAAAATTAAAAGAGTTATTTATCCTCATGGAAAGGACTTTGATCAAAAAGATTTAGCAAAAAAATATCTTAAAAATCCATGTGGACAATTCTCTATACAATTAAAAACTTCAAATAAAGATGAGATTGAAAAGTTCTGTAATAGTTTAAATACCTTTAAAATGGCATGTTCATGGGGAGGACATGAATCATTAATATTCCCTGAGATTGCTAATTATGGAAATGAATATTTTGATGAAGCAGAAGCTTTACCTTTAAATTTTATTCGATTTTATGTTGGGTTAGAGGATGCTGATTTTTTGATTAAAGACCTTGAAAAAGCACTTAAATAATTAAAAATTATTTTTTTATTATTTTTCCATTTTTAATAATTAAATCAACATCTTGAAGCAAAGATATATGCTTTAAAATGTCTCCTTTAACTGCAATTATATCAGCATATTTTCCAGGAGTTACTGTACCTACTTTTTCAGAAACTCCCATCCATAAAGAAGGCCAATATGTAGCTGATCTAATAGCATACATTGGATCGATACCAAATTCATTTACCCAAATATCCAGTTCATTCCATGTAGATTGGCTATGAAATGTTAATGGAACACCACTATCAGTTCCAATCATAAGAACAACCCCAGCATCTAATAATTGATTGATTTTTTTCTTCAACGTAGGTTTTCTAGATGGGGTAAGCTGATAGTAAGGAAGTCTATCAGGATTCTGAAATGAAGTTCTTATGTCTTGAATTATTGAATCATGAAGACCAATATGCCAAGAATCATTATCTAAAACTTCCATATTATCTCTTATATATTCATAATTGTACAATGGAGAAACAGTTGGAGTCCAAAAGAGAGGCCCTAAATTCATTTGTGCAGTTCGCTCTTTAATCATATCCATTACATCTTCAGGATAGCTTGGTGCACTTGAAAGACCTGTATGTTCAAAGCAATCTACACCTGCTTTTAATCCCCTTCTTATTTCTTCAGGTCTATGAGAATGTGCTACAACTTTTAAACCAAGCTTATGAGATTCATTAACAACAGCATATAATTCCTCCATAGTCATTTCATCTTGATCAATTAGTTTCACAAAATCTACACCCGCATTAAATAATTTTCTAACTTTTTTTCTTGCATCGTCAACACCATTTATTCCCCAACGATAAAGTTCAGTGTTTGGGTATGGTTTGTGTTGAATAAAGGGTCCTGAAACATACATTGTTGGTCCAGGGATTTTTTGATCATTAATCTTTTCTCTCACAGCAATAATCTCTTTTAAAGGAGCTCCACAATCTCTTGCACTGGTGATTCCTGCTAATAAAAGCTGATGAGCAGAAGAAGGCATAATTACATTTTCAAAAATTTTGGGATAAACACCATGCCAATGAGTATAATCCGTATGTCCATTTATATCTAAATGTACGTGCATATCCCATAATCCAGGCAAAATAGACATCCCTTCTGTAGAAATTATTTCTGCATTTGAAGGAATTTCAATGGAACCAACTGATCCTACTTCTTTGATTTTATCACCCTCAATAACAATGACACTATTTTTTATTGGAAATGAACCAAAACCGTCTATCAAAGTCCCCCCCACTAAAACTTTGACCTTATCATTTGAATTAGAAAAAAAATTTAAATGAGCTAAAAATATTAATAATATAAATTTCATTACTTGATCAATAAATTAAAGAGATACTTCCTTTATAATTATACTTACTATCCTTCTTACTATATTTTATGTAATAATAATAAGTTCCAGATTCTAATCCACTACCATCCCACTCAAAATTTCTGTCATAGGATCTATAAACCTCTATCCCAGTTCTATCATAAAATGCTATATAAAGAAAATTGTCATCACATTCATCTTTTGGTAAGTTCTGTTCTATTATTTGCAAACCTGAAAGTTTATAAGTATCATTTTTTCTATCACCATTTGGACTAAAAGCATTTGGAGGAGCAAACTTATATTCTGAAGAATCTGGTCTAGATACAAGAAATTTAATGATTTTGATAGTTTTTTTAGGATTGGGACATCGATCATCAGTAGCTTGAAAAGTTAAGTTATAACTCTTAGAAGAAAAATCTTCTCCCAAAAATTCACAGGATGGAGTCCAAAATAAAGTACTAGAAGTAGATCCAATCCCCGAACTTGGATCAAAAGAAAAATTTCCTCCAGGATCGTTAGAAATCATATCTAAATATACCATTTCATTGTCAGGTTCTGTTGCAATAATATCTACTTGAAAAGGTCTATTAACTATTAAGTCATAGGCATTTAAATTTGTAATTTTTGGTGATTTATTTTCAGGAATAACAATGTTGAGTATTAGTTGAATCGTATCTGAATTTACTTCCTGACATTGATCAATGTCTTCTGTAACAAAATTAATTTTATAAGTTTTTGTATTATCATATTTAAAATCAACACATTCTAAATTCCAGTTGAATAATCCCTCTACATGACCTCTCTGATAATTATCAGCAGAAAATGTAGCTCCCATGTCCATATAATCAAAGTCTATACCACTAGCTGTTATCAACAAACTATCGTTATCAACATCATCGGAAAACAATTTCATGGAAAAAGTACCTGAAAGTTCAACTGAATCTTTAATTATTTCAGAATAATTTGGTCTACTTGGAACTTCGTTAGTAATATCTTCAGATGAGGTAAGTTTCGGATCAGTATTTTCAGGCAACTCAACTTCCAATTCATAAAAAATGGTATCTGAATTCAATAAGTCACATGTATCCTTGTCATCTAAAACCAGTCCAAATAAAAATTTATTTTGATCATTATAGTTATATTTTTTACAATTTGCATCAAACAACAAAGAACTCTCTAATTTTCCTGGAACATTAAAATTGTTCGTCACAAAAATCCCATTCTCTTCTGGGACATAGCCCTGATGAATAAAATCTAAAGTAAGAGTATCATAGTCAGGATCTACACCGCTAATAATTGTAGAATATTGTGAATTCCATGGGATTTTAATTTTAGTTGTATCTGGCTTTCCAACAAAATATGGATCCTGATTTTCAGGGGATTTTATTTCTATAATCAGTCTGACCGTATCTTTTTGAGGCAAAGGGCAAGCATCATCAGAAGCTATTAAATCAATAAGATAAGGTTCACCTTTAACATATGGACAATCCGCTATACAAACTTCAACTTTTAATGTATCTCCAGCTTGATTAATTACACCTTCCGTAAAACTTAGTATGTCATCAGATAATTTGAAATTTACACCTAATGCTTCAAGTTTAATATTAGTTCCAACATTTTGATCTGTAACAAAGAAATCAAAACATTTTTTTTCAGAAACAGTAAATCGAATGGTGTCAACTTCATTATAAAATTCTGTTTCTCCTGGAAGTTTTACACCAGCATCTGGAGGAATGGGAGGATCACA
>CAZYIL010000122.1:0-5057 GCA_964646945.1 uncultured Marinoscillum sp.
CTTCACAGCCCTAATAACTTGAATTTTTCTGATAAGGAGAATACATTTCCAGATACTTTTTTCAATTGTTGATAAATGCTTTATTGCATTTTTCTACAATTTTTTTCTGAAATAAAGGAACAGACTCCATAGGAGTTTCAACTCCAAGATCTCCCCTCGCAACCATTAAACCATCAGAAAATTTGATGATTTCATCTATATTTTCTATAGCTTGGGGTTTTTCAATCTTAGCTATAATTTTAGTATTTGATTTTTTTGATTCAATAAGTTTCCTTAACTCAATAATATCTTCTGAACTACGAACAAAAGATAACGCTACCCAGTCAACTTTATTTTCTAAACCAAATAATAAGTCATTATTATCTTTTTGAGTAATTGAAGACAATGAAATATTTGTTTCAGGTAAATTAACACCTTTATTAGATTTTAAAAGTCCAGATCTCAAGACTTTAGTATGAATTATACCCTTTTTAATAGAAAGTACTTCCAGTTTTATTTTACCATCATCAATAAGAATATTTTCATTTACTTTTATATCTTCAAAAAGATTTTTATTATTAATTGAAATACTTTTAGAAGTTCCAAGAATGTTTTTTAAATGAATATTTAATTGATCACCTTCATTTAAATTGGCCTTATTATTTTTAATATTTCCAATTCTAATTTTTGGACCTTGAAGGTCTTGTATTATTGCTATAGGAGTATTTAATTCATTGCTTAATTTTCGTATGTTTTCAATCACTTTTTTATGATCCTTATAATTTCCATGAGAAAAATTTAATCTCACTGCATCAACACCAGAAATTATCATTTCTTGTAATATGCTTTTTTTACTTGAAGAGGGTCCAATAGTAGCAACTATTTTTGTTTTATTTAAAATGATTTTTCTTTTCATATCAATAGTAAATCTTTCTCTTTAACAAAATTCAGATCAACAAAATTAGCAAATTGGATAGAACTTTCTGAATTAAGCTTATTTATTATCTCAGTTAAATTAAACTCACCTCCATAATCATAAATTTGAAATAAATAATCAAATTTTGATAATTTATGAATTAGATACTGTTCATTATCAAAATTAACAGCTTTAAAAATTTTATTTTTTATAAGCCTTATTTTAAACTCATCTGATTGATAAAAATAATTAGAAACCTCAATAATATTACTTTTATTTTTCTTTATTCTTAGATTTTTAGCTTTTAATAAGTCAAAGTAAAAAATATTATTTAAAATCCAAGCTAGTCTGTATTCTTTAAGGTTTGAAACTATCCCTATTAAATTGTAATCAATTTCATAAGAATTATTAAATAAATTATCCTTCATAAATTATTAAATTTATAACTTTAGTCATCTTAGATTAAGATTTAGTTTGGAAATTAAAAAAAAAATATAATTTTGCACATACTATTAAACATTCTATAAAATGGAAAATCCAGAAAACAAAGTTAAGGAAATTATAATTGACAGATTAGGTCTTGAAGAATCTGAAGTAACAACTGAAGCTAGTTTTGCTAATGATTTAGGAGCAGATTCTTTAGATACTGTTGAATTAATTATGGAGTTTGAAAAAGAATTTAATATTTCAATTCCAGACCAAGATGCAGAAAAAATCAGTACTGTTGGAGAAGCTATAAAATACATTCAAGGTAGTTTGAAGTAATTAATTCTTTTCAATCTATGAAAAAAAAAAGGGTTGTAGTTACTGGAATGGGAGCTATTACTCCAATTGGTAATAATATAAATGAATTTTGGAAGGGACTAGTTAAAGGAGTTAGTGGAGCCAACATAATAACTAGATTTAATACAAACAATTTTAAAACAAAGTTTGCTTGTGAATTAAAAGGATATGAAGAAAAAAATTATTTTGAAAAAAAAGAATCTAGAAAACTTGATAAATTTACTCAATATGGTATAATAGCATCAAATGAAGCTATAAACGACTCATTTATAGATTTTAATAAAGTTAATAATGATAAATTTGGAGTAATTTGGGGTTCTGGCATAGGTGGAATAGAAACATTTCAAAATCAGATACTAGATTATGGTGATAATAAAGAGATTCCAAGATTTAATCCTTTTTTTATTCCAAAATTGATACCAGATATATGTCCAGGATACATCTCTATTAAATATAATTTAAGAGGACCTAATTTTGCTACTGTATCAGCTTGTGCCTCAAGTTCAAATGCTATAATTGATGCGTATAACTATATAAAATTAGGATACGCTGATTTATTTATTTCAGGTGGTTCTGAAGCTGCAATAAATGAGGCAGGTGTTGGAGGATTTAATGCTTTAAAAGCATTATCTGAGAGAAATGATTCACCAAAGACTGCATCTAGACCTTTCGACAAAGATAGAGATGGATTTGTTTTAGGTGAGGGTTCTGGGGCATTAATAATTGAAGAACTTGAACATGCATTAAGAAGAGATGCTAAAATTTATGCCGAAATAATTGGGATAGGAATGTCTTCAGATGCTTATCATATTACAGCTCCGCACCCAGAAGGAATAGGAGCATCACTTGTAATGAAAAACCTTATCAAAAATTCTAATATAAACTTAAATGATGTTGATTATATTAATGTTCACGGCACTTCAACTCCATTGGGAGATATAGCAGAAATTAAAGCAATTGAAAATGTGTTTGGGAAACACGCAAATGATTTAAATATAAGTTCAACTAAATCTATGACGGGGCATTTATTAGGCGCTGCAGGTGCTATCGAATCCATTGCAAGTATATTAGCTATAAATTATGGAATAGTTCCTCCTACAATAAATCATTTTACTAATGACAAAGAAATAAATAACAAATTAGACTTAACATTTAATAAATTTGTAAAAAAAGATATTAAAATTGCAATAAGCAATACCTTCGGTTTTGGAGGACATAATACCTCAATTGCATTTAAAAAATATTAAGTGAAACTATTTAAATCAACAAAAGAAGAAGACCAAAAAATAACAAAAGCTATTCTTTTTTTATTTGGGTTTGAACCTGTAAATATCAATTTGTATAAGTTAGCTCTTTTACATAAATCTAAAAAGAAAAATGAATCTAATGAAAGACTGGAATATCTTGGTGATGGAGTTTTAAATTTAATTGTAGCAGAATACCTTTTTAAAAAATATCCATATAAAGACGAAGGGTTTTTAACTAAAACAAGATCAAAAATAGTTAGTAGAGAATCTTTGAATAATATTGGAAGAAAAATAGGATTAAAAGAACTTATAAATTTTAAATCACTTGAAAATTCATCAAAATCATTTAAATCAATTTTTGGAGATGCATTAGAAGCAATAATTGGAGCAGTATATTTAGATGTAGGATTCGAATATTGCCAAGAATATGTTATAAAAAATATCATTATCCCTTTTTTTAATTTTGATGAATTAGTTAATAGTACTCACAATTTTAAAAGCAAAATTTTAGAATGGTCGCAGAAAGAAAAAAAGATGTTAAAATTTGATTCTATAAAAAAAATTAATAATAAAAATGTTTCTCAATTTGAAACAATTCTCTTCATAAATAATAAAAAAATTTCAATAGGATTTGGGAATAGTAAAAAAACCGCTGAAAAAGATGCTTCAAGAATTGCATGTGAAAAACTAGAATTATAATTATTTGTTTAAAACCTTTAAATATTTTTTTATTCCTTATTTTATACAAAATAAATTTATTTAAATGCTTGATATTAAAATTGCTGGTGGAACATTAAATCAAACTCCAATTGATTGGAAAAGTAATTTTGAAAATATTAAAAATTCGATAAATGAAGCTAAAATTAATAGTGTTAAAATACTTTGTCTGCCAGAATTGTGCATTTCTGGATATGGATGTCAAGACCTGTTTTTAAATGATTGGGTAGTAAAAAAATGTTTTACAATATTAAAAAAAATTATTCCTTTATGTTCAAATATTCTGGTAGTTGTTGGGCTACCATTTAAATATCAAAAAACATTATATAATGCCTGTTGTATTATTAAAAATTCTAATATTATTGGATTTGCACTCAAGAGTAATTTACCAAATGATGGTGTGCATTATGAAAGCAGATGGTTTAAATCTTGGAAATTAGGCAAAGTGGATGAAATCAAAATTGAGAATAAAAATTATCCAATTGGAACTATACGAGTTGAATACAACAATGATCTAGATATTGGATTTGAAATATGTAGGGATGCATGGGATGCTGATAGACCAGCAAAATATTTTCGTACAAAAAAAAATCTTTTGATTCTTAACCCTATTGCAAGTCATTTCTCGTTTGGAAAATATAGTTTTTGGAAAGATTTAGTAATAAAAAGTTCAAAAAAATTCAATTGTACTTATTTATCATGTAATTTGCTGGGTAATGAAGCAGGGAAAATTATTTTTGATGGTCATATAATTGTAGCAAATAAAGGAAAATTAGTTGGAGAAAGTAAAAGATTTTCTTTTGATGACTTCAGTTTATATATTGTAGATGTTAAAAATTATTTCAAAAAAGAACTCATTAATCGTTTCGAAGAATTTTCATATGCTGCATCATTAGCGTTATTTGATTATAAAAGAAAAAGCAATTGTGATGGTTTTGTATTATCGATTAGTGGTGGTGTTGATTCAGCTTTAATAGGAATCATGGTTTCTGAAATGGTTAAGAAATCCATTGACGAACTTGGTCTAGTTAAATTTAATGAAAGATTTAAATTACGTCTAAAAAATAATGAAATAAAAGAATTAATTGAATTAAATAAAGATAAAATATATAAAAAAATAACAAATAAAATTTTAACAACCGCCTATCAAAAAAGTAAAAATTCAAGCAAAAATACTTATGAATCAGCAAAAATTGTTTCAGATTTTATAGGTGCAAAATTTTTTTATTGGGAAATTGATCAAGAAGTTAAATCTGTAACTGATAAAATTGAAAATGTTTTAGAAAAAAAAATATCTTGGGAAAATAATAATTTAGCTAAACAGAATATTTAAGCAAGAATAAGATCTCCTTTAATTTGGATGCTTGCCAATATGAAAAATGCGATTTTATTATCAACATCCAATAGAAGTGAAA
>CAZYIL010000123.1:0-5054 GCA_964646945.1 uncultured Marinoscillum sp.
TGACATGTATTTGAAGTTACTCTTCCAATAGTTAGAGCCAAAGGATCTAGAAATACTGAATTCGGATAATTGTCCGGATACTCAGGGTGATCTATACTCAATTGTCGACCAAGCCAACCACTAGTTACGTATTCATTAGCAGAAGATCCTGAGTTCCAAATATCAGTAGATCTAAAATGTGATTTGTTAGGGTTTGGATACCCCACGTTTCTAACAAATGTTAATTTGTTGTCATTAAATAAATTTTTAAAACCTTCCATTTGAGGATGCAATCCAGTGTTATTATTTATTTTATGAAACTTGTTTTCTGGTATCATTAAATCAGGTCTTCTCATCGGTTTGGATACTCCACCTGTCCCATCCCACATTAAAACGTCATATTGATCTAAAGGCATGATGGTATTTATTCCATCATTTCCTCCATCTAAAAAAATCAATACCAAAACCCTATCAGATTGATCTGATCCATTCACTAGTTGTTTTAAATTTTCAGATTCAGCTATCGCACTTATAGGCATTCCCCCAATCATCATTGGAATAGTTGTAACAGGAATTGATCTTTTAATAAATTCTCTTCTTTTCATGTTAACTCAAGTGGTATTCTGGACTTTTAAACATTTCTTTTAACAAATCTCTTAGCTTTTTATTGATAGCATCTTTTTTAGATGGTGTAGGGTCGTTGATATAATCGTTATATTCATCTTCCCACATATTAGGATTGTTTCCAATAACTATGTTTTTAAAATCTTCTTTTTGAGGATTAGTGATTTCAGAATATACTGGAAATAACCATTTACAAAATAATTCTATTATATAGGTAATGTTTTCTGGTTCTGAAATTTCATCAAGAAGTTCAATTGGTTCGCTAGTTACCCTAAGATTATTGGATATAAGCATCCCATTGCTTGAAAGGTAAGCGCTTACATCTTTTGTCCTAAGAGGAAGTGTAACAGCATTAATCCATAATTCGTGAAAAAGCGGGGTTTGATAATATGCTGGCCACCCAGCTACATTAGGGCTGTTAATTATGTCTTGAGATTGATTTCTAAGATCACCACTTCTTTTTTTCCAGAAAATATATTGATCTTTTATATCAAAAGTAGAATAATCTGAGAGAGGAACTTGTCTTAACATACCAATATTATAATCTATTGGAGATTTTATTAAAGCTCCTCTTGTATGAATTTCATAAAAATGTTTACTGCGAAGAAGTTTATTAAGTACAGGTTTAATTTCATAGTTTTCCTGTCGTAATAACTGAGCTAATGGTTTTATAACTTTTATAGACACTTCTTCATCAATGACATAATATATAAGCCAACGGTATAACTTTTCACATATATATTCTGAAGCTCTTTCTTGACTAAAAATCATGTCAACTAAATCTTCATGTTCTTGATCCCCATTATTTGAAATCACATGATTATTAAATTTAGATGAGAAAGTTTTTGAATTAGTGTCATGTCTTGAAAAAGTAAATTTTTGTCTTTCAGCTCCAGAGACATTACGTTCAACTTCCCAACCTGTTAACACTTCTGATGCTGCTATTATATCATCTTCAGTATAATATGTATAACTATTTAATCCATCTATTGGCCCTTTCCCTATTGTAAACAGTTCAAATAATTCTCTTGCATAATTTTCATTTGGAGCTTCTTTAGTATTGTATTGACCACTAAGGTATACAAGGATTGCAGGGTCTATGTTGATTAGTTTAACTAGGCTTTTGAAATTTCCTAAATAGTTTTTTCTTAGTTTATTATGAAACCAATAAAAGTATCTAGCATCACCTACTACATCGGCTTCTGCCGCAAAATGATTTTGCCAAAAAAGCACCATTTTTTCTCTAATTGAAAATGGTAAAGCTGAAGTTCCGTTGTGTGGTTGATTCAGCATTAAACTGATACGCCAAGCGGCATAAGATAATCGTCTTTTACTGTCTTCGTGTTTTTTCGTCGCATTGACCCACGTTTGACCTAGCACAACTTCATTATCTTCGTTATCATTATAATTAATGGGAGGGTCAGGAATGTATTCTGACGTATCCAATAACTTATCTACACTAGTTGACATTCCTAAATTAACAGAATCATAGACTTCAGCTAGTTTAGGACCAAATGTTGTCCTTCTTAAAAGATGAGAGGCACTTTCAAAATCCCAAACGCCATCATATTCTTCATCTATATGACTAATTTTTAGGTTAAAATCTGGGAGCTTTTGATTTGCATGTTTTAGAACTTTATCTCTTTTCGCTGAAGACTTTTTTTTTTCAATTACTTTCCCCATATTTATTTATACGATAAGTTCTAAGTTCTGTTGCATTAGACACTCATTACTAAAGTTAAATGATTATGTCAATTAATGAAAATAAAATAAAAGTGACTCCTTTAATGAAGCAGTATAATGCTATTAAAAAGGAACACCCTAAAGCATTATTACTTTTTAGAGTTGGTGATTTTTATGAAACTTTTGGAGAAGATGCAATTAAAGCAAGTAAAACTCTAGAAATTGTATTAACCAAAAGAGCTAATGGAGCAGCTTCTCATATTGAATTGGCCGGATTTCCCCATCATGCTCTTGATAATTATCTCCCTAAATTGATTAGGGCTGGTTATAGAGTAGCAGTTTGTGATCAACTTGAAGACCCCAAGACAACTAAAGGCATAGTGAAGAGAGGCGTTACTGAACTAGTAACCCCGGGACTTTCTTTAAGCGATAACATTTTAGAAGCAAAAAAAAATAACTATTTAGCTTCTTTGTCAAGAGAAGGAGATATGTTTGGAATAGCTTTACTTGATATTTCTACTGGTGAATTTGTTTTGTCAAGAGGGAATATAGAATTAATAGAAAAGATTTTATATAGCTTTAATCCCTCGGAAATTATTTGTTCTAAATCGGAGAAAGAATATTTCAGCACACTGTTTGAATCTAAAAGCATCTATTATTTAGATGATTGGATTTATAAAATTGGTTATGCTTACGATAAGTTAACTTCTTTTTTTAAAGTTCAAAATTTAAAAGGCTTTGGTATAGAAGAATTAAAAGAGGGGATTATTTCAGCAGCTTCCATTTTGTTTTATCTTGAAAACACTGAACATTTAGAGCTTGGACATATATCTACCATTTCTAGAATAGAAAATGATAATTATATGTGGCTAGATCGGTTTACTATAAATAATCTGGAATTAGTCAAATCTTTAAATGAAAAATCTTCTTCTTTATTAGATATTATAAATACCACAACTACACCTATGGGATCTAGGTTATTGAATAGGTGGTTAATCCTTCCTTTATTAAATAAAAAAAAGATAAAAAGAAGGCAAGACTTTGTGCAGGTTTTTTTAGAAAACAATGTATTACTAACGGATATTAGAAATACCTTAAAAAACATTTATGATATTGAAAGAATTATTTCAAAAGTTTCTGTTAGAAGAGTTAATCCTAAAGAACTGATTCAGTTAAAACATTCGTTGATTAACATTTCGGAAATAAAATTATTATTAAAACATAGTAAGAATAAAATTTTAGTTGCTTTTAATAAAGAAATAGATGCGTGTTCAGAGGTTTCCCAAATTATTGAAAAAAATTTAAGAGAAGATGCTCCATTTGGAATCAACCAGGGTAGAATATTTCTTGATGGTGTAAATGACGAACTGGATGAATTAAGAAAAATTTCTACTTCTGGAAAAGATTACCTTCTTAGAATTCAAAATAGGGAAATTAAAAAAACAGGAATTTCATCACTAAAAATTGCTTACAATAAGGTGTTTGGTTATTATCTCGAAGTTACTAATGCCCATAAAGAAAAAGTTCCAGAAAATTGGATTAGAAAACAAACATTAGTTAATGCGGAGAGATATGTAACAGAAGACTTGAAAATATATGAAGAAAAAATATTAAATGCAGAAGAGAAGATTATTTCTTTAGAATATGAATTATATCAAAACCTTCTTAATAAAATTGTTAACTACGTTATAAAAATTCAATCAACTTCTAAGAAAATTTCTTTTATTGATTGTGTTCATTCTTTTGCTGATTTAGCTTTTTCATCCAATTTTTGCCGACCTATAATTACCAAGCAGTATAATTTAGATATTAAAAAAGGGCGTCATATCATTATTGAAAAATTATTTCCTCCTGAACAAGTATATATTCCCAATGATATTTACTTAGACAATAAAAAACAACAAATTATCATTGTAACAGGCCCCAATATGGCTGGGAAATCGGCTCTTATCAGGCAAACAGCACTGATTGTTATTATGGCACAAATTGGAGCATTTATCCCTGCTGCTTCAGCTAAGATTGGAATAATAGATAAAATTTTTACTAGAGTTGGAGCTTCTGATAATATTGCTCAAGGCGAATCAACCTTTATGGTTGAAATGACTGAAACAGCAAGCATCATGAATAATCTCAGTAACAGAAGCTTAATTCTTATGGATGAAATAGGCAGAGGAACTAGTACATACGATGGAATTTCAATAGCATGGTCTATAGTAGAATTTTTACATAACCATCCTAAATATAAACCACTCACATTATTTGCTACTCATTATCATGAACTTAACGAGCTTTCTATCCAACTGAGTAGAGTTAAAAACTTTAATGTGGCAGTTAAGGAAATAAATAACGAAATACTTTTTTTAAGGAAATTAGTTCCTGGAGGGACAGAGCATAGTTTTGGAATTAATGTAGCTCAATTAGCTGGGATGCCAAATCAAATATTAATCAGATCATATGAAATTTTGAAATTGCTTGAAAAAAAGTCCATCAAAAATAAAAAACAAACTAAAATCGGAAAAAAACTTAAATCAATTAAACAGTTGAAAATTTTCCAATCAGACCCTAAAGTCGAAAAATGTTTAAAATTATTAAAAGAGATTAATATTGATAAGATTAGCCCTTTACAGGCTCTCTTAAAATTGAATCAAATTCTAGATATTTTAAATCGTGAGAAATAAATAGTTTTATAAAATAATCTAAATTTGCTATCCTTAAAAAATTATAAGCGAGATTAGCTCAGTTGGTAGAGCACAACCTTGCCAAGGTTG
>CAZYIL010000124.1:0-5037 GCA_964646945.1 uncultured Marinoscillum sp.
TAATAGTAAATTTTGTTAGACTATCTGTTCCACCAACAATTACACGATCTAATTTCCCGGAATTAATTAAACGAGCACCTAAAATAATAGCATTAGCTCCAGATGAACAGGCTGTACTTATAGTTGATACATAATCACTAACACCCAAAAGTTTTGCTATTTTTTCTGTGCTATCTCCTGCATGATGTCTTCCAATCCATTTTATACTTTCATCATCATTCTGAGAGATATTAAAATAATTTTCAGTAATATCCATTCCACCAACACTGGTTGCAGAAATCAATCCCGTGTTGTAATTACTCATTAGATTAATATTTGATTGCTCAACAGCCTGCTTAGCAGCAATGCCACCTAATAATGCCGTTCTTGAATAAATCTTCCCACTAGTCAGTTTAAGATGCTCTGCCAACAATTTATTAGATAATGAAACCTCACCAACTCTAATGAAACCTTTGTGTTTTGATTCTATATTTGAAATAGGTGCAATTCTTTTATTGTAATTAAGAAGTGAATGCAAGTTATCTTCTACGTTATTTCCAATAGAAGAAATAATACCCATTCCTGTAATTGCAACACCTTTTTTCATTTTCTATACTCTTTAGTATTATATTAAAACTAACCAGAATTCGTCTAATTTAAAACTGACATTTTCAACTCACAATTTATTTATCAATTATTTCCTTAGATGTACTTGAAATGATTTTGAAAAATAAGAAATTATTTTGTTCGATTTTCGAAAATGTATCTTGATAAAACCTCAATAGATTTGAAGATAGTGGTTCCTTCACTAGGGTCTGATAATTTAATGCCATAATCTTTTTCTAACATTACTATAAGCTCCAAAGCATCAATAGAATCTAAACTTAATCCATCTCCAAACAATGCGTCATGATCATTGATATCACTATCATCTATATCTTCCAAATTTAATTGAGAAATAATATTTTTTTTAAGTTGTTTTTTTAATTCATCCATCAGTTACTATTAAATATCTTATTTATAAATTCTTTGCTGTGTTTGTAAATTCCATTTCTTGCCACAATATACATAGATGCACTATATTTTCTCTTATCATAATCGACCCATCCACAAAGTACAAAATTACTTTTTTTATTTTTAATTAAACTAATTGAATACTGCATTAATATTTCTGCATTAAATTTATCTAACACAAAAAAAGCATTTTCTCCTTTTATTTTGTGTCTGATACTAATTTCACCAATAGTGATATTAGGTAATGTATATACAAAAAGTGCTGGTCTTGGATAATAACTTTTTGTGTCAATAATGGTAGCTTGATGTTTTCTATCGGTATCTAAACTAGAACTTCTATTTGAAATTACAATTGCCATATTTTCCTTGTCTTCTGTTTCAATTATATCACTATTACATAACACATCCGAAGCTAAAAAAGCAAGCTTACTTAAATTGTCCATTTTAAAAAACTTAGGATAATCCAAAATTTGCTCTTTGTAGGCTTTTTTAGCAAATTCTAAAAAAGATAATTTTGGGTCCTTAGCAATCTTAGTTCTATTATTTAGTTTTATGGTATTATCCTTAATACTACAGTAGGCGATAATTCTGAGATCTTTCAAAATTTGATTTTTTTAAATATTATTGCTGTATTGCAACCTCCAAATCCAGAAGCTGTTTTGAGTATGGTTTTAATGTTTCTTTTTTGAGTTTTTCTAATTATATTCAAAGGAACAGAAACACCTAGCTCATCTGTACCTAAAGAAGTATAAAGTATATTATTATTCATTGAATGTAAGCCAACTATTGTTTCTATTATTCCTGAAGCACCTAAAGTATGTCCAAAATATCCTTTTAACCCATTAATAGGAACATTTTCTAGTTTTGCTCTATTGAAAGCTATTGCTTCCATTTCATCATTATATGATGTCCCAGTTCCATGAGCTGAAATATAATCTAATCTTTCCGGAGAAGTTTTTGACTCTTGCAAAGCTGATTGGATACTTCTATATAAACCCTCACCGTTTCGAGAAGGTCCAGAAATATGATTGGCGTCATTGCTAGAACCGTCACCAATAATTTGAATGGTTTTTTCTGAATTATTTGTAGAAGTAATAGCTAAGGAAGCTGCCGCTTCACCTAGAGTAATACCGCTTCTGTATTTCGAAAATGGTTTACAAGGTCGATCACTTATAGCTTGTAAGGATTGAAATCCAGATATTGTGAATTCTGTGATGAGATCGCCACCTACAATAAAAGCATTGTCATAAAATTCATTTTGAATTAATCTTTTTGCAACTGCAATTGCTAAAGCACCTGAAACGCAAGCATTTGAAAGTATAATAGGTTCATTTTTGAATCCAAAAAAAATTTTGATTTGTTTTCCTAATTCTGATAAATAAACCCGGTTTTTTAACATATGATTTATTTTGGAATTTAAAATATCTATATTTCCTTTTGTCGTTGCAATAATCAGTAATGTTCTATCAGTAATTGAGAATGATGCTTTTGAAATTGTATCTATTAAAGACAGTAGCATCATTTTTTCTAATTTAGTAAAATCACAAATGTCACAGTTAGCTTGAGCCTTAAAGACTTGATTCAAAAAATCATTGTCAATTAAAGCTGCATAACTAGGAATTTTACCAATTATGTTTTGAAGTTTAATCGCAGATTTCTCTCTAGAAACTTGACTTATATTTTCAACAGTATTAAAACCAAGTGGTGACAAAATATTATTTGAAGAAATATAAATTGGTTTCATTAAAAAAATTTTTTTGTGACTGATATTATGATCATTATTACTTCACAAAAAGCCTTTTTTAAGCTTCCAAGCTTCAAAAAAAGGTGGTGGTTTTAGATGCAAATTACCATTAAAATCTACAAAGACCTGAACAGTTTCACCTTGACAAGCAAGTTTACCTTCAGAATTAATAATTTTATATTGAAAAATCATTTTGACTGCAGGCGTATTGATATAAGTTGTTTCTATTTTGGCAATTTCACCAAAGTATAATGGGAGTTTATAATCGCATATCAATTTTATTATTGGAGTAGCAATCCTATTTTTTTTTTGGTCTAGATAAGAAATATTGTGTTCCCTTCCAAAAGCCTCCCTACCGTCTTCAAAATATTTAACATAATTTCCATGCCACACAACGCCCAAGTTATCTGTTTCACTGAAACGGACTCTCACATCTTTAAATGAAATTAGATTTGTTTTAATTTTTTTTATTCTCATTTTATTTTTTTTCAACAGTTTTCATATTAGCAGTCATAATCACTTCATTATTTAACCACGTTTTCCCTTTCACTAAAGTGACTTCAAAAATTTTTTGTAAAATATTAATTTCAGTTTCCAGCCTGTCATTCACCTTAGGTAGTTTGGTGATATTTACACCTTTTATAGCTCCAATATAACCTTCAGGTGCTACCAAGTCATTAATATAAAAACTGTAACCCGTATGAAGAGCTACAGTCTGTGCCATATGCTCAATAATACCCGGTTCACTAAATACACCATCTTGAACAAACATATTAGAACTTTTAATTGTCAAGCCTCCAATGACCTTGGTTTTATTATAATATAATAAGGTATCAACCATAACCATAGGATCACGTTGAGGAATTAGTTTTTGTATAAGGCTTTGATCTATTATTTTTTTTTCTAATAAGTTCATAATATTTATTAATTTTTATAACTATTCCAAAAATTAAAATAATTAAACCACTGTAGTGGATATTTATAAAGAATCCATTCTAAATTTTCTGTATATAATTTAAGTAACGCAATAGCATCATTTTGTACAATATTTGCTTTCCTTGCATAAAGATGATAATGTAAATTACTCTCTTTCATAACATATACAAACAATAATGGAACTTTAAACTTTGAG
The DNA here is from genome assembly GCA_964646945.1 of uncultured Marinoscillum sp. Lineage (GTDB taxonomy): Bacteria > Bacteroidota > Bacteroidia > Cytophagales > MED-G16. The sequence goes on from CAZYIL010000124.1 coordinate 3,870, forward strand.
GCTAAATGAAAAGGACCTGCGGGAAATCTTGCCTCTTTTCCTAATAGTGTCTGAATTAAATATTTAGAGTTTTCAGTATATCGATCTCCAGACATACAAATAATTTCATTTCTTGACAAAGCAGCTTTAATTTCAAAAATATGGGAAAGATCGTCACTAATATATATATATTTTATTCTAGATTTCGAAGTGACACTTTCTAAATAATTTTTAATTGCTGTACGTTCATCATCTGAAGTAAGAAAATGGATAGTTTTATTTTTATCTATTTCAGTAAAGAAACATCTTGCCATTTCAAAGTTTCCAACATGAGCACTTAGAAGAATGCCACCTTTTTTATTATTAATTACTTTCTTGATATTATCAATTCCATCAAAATCATAAGTAAAATTTTTTCTAAGACCAGAAGAAACAGCAACTCTATCAATAATAGTTTGTCCAAAAATATAATAACTTTTATATATACTATAAATACTTTTCAAATTAGAGTAACGTCTTCTTTTACGGTAATAATAGTACATAGATTTTGTGCTATTATTTGAAAAAAAACAATAATAAATTGCTACAAAATAAAGTAAAAAGTATGCTGAACTGAGTCCCAGGTTTTTTATAAGGAAAACAAAAATCCTATATCCCAATACATTTCCTTTAGATTTTCCTTTCCATTCGATATCCATCCATTAAATTTAAAAGGTTTATTTTGATTTTTTTTCTATAAGATCATAGAAATCCTGAAGAGTTACTACATTTTTAAAATCATCAGCGCCCAATTTTATATTAAATACTTTCTCAATAAAAACTACAATATCTACAAAATCTAAACTATCTATACCTAACTCTTCTACTATTTTAGCATTTGGTGAAATGATATTTGAATCGATTTCAAAGTCCTCTATTAAAAGTTTATTTATATTTTCAATGATCTCAGTCTTGTTCATTTTATGAGCTTAATTTTTTAATAATTAATACTGAGTTTGTGCCTCCAAAACCAAAAGAGTTTGATAAAAATACATCAAAATTTTTATTCAAAGTTGTTTTTACCAAATTTAATTTTGATGAATCCTCATCTGTATATTTTAAATTAATATTGGGAGCAATAAAATCATTCAAAACCATAATCATGGAGTAAATTACTTCACTTGCTCCAGCCATCCAGCATTCATGCCCT
>CAZYIL010000125.1:0-5011 GCA_964646945.1 uncultured Marinoscillum sp.
GAAGTTCTTGGCGTGCAAATCGGATCTAATGACTTTGAAGTAACTATCGATGGATTTGATATTGCAAGCGATAAACTTACTCTTGTTGTTGTTGGAGGTTCTTCAAATTTAACAACTCAAGAATTTGATGGATTATCAGGTGTTGAGGTTACTTCTGATGGTTTAAGTGGAACACAAATATTCTTTGCTACTGATAGTGATGGACAAAGTGGAACTTTAGTTCTTAGTGGCGTCGAAGAAAGCTTTGATGATACTTGGACAGCTACAACTTATACAGTTGAGATTCTTGCTGATACCAATTTAACTGGTTAAAGCCTATAATATCTTAAGTTATTATTTTATATAGGGTGTAATTATTCTGCTATCTTTGCACTTAACCGAAGGTAAAATCTTTTTAAAATATTTCTTGTACTTGTAATTATTTTTTTAATTACCATATATATTATGTCACTTTCTCCAATGACAAAAACATGAAGAATGTTATAATTTAGCTATTTATAACTATATTGTATGATAAAATAAGGTCTATTAATTATTACTATATATAAGTAAACATATTATGCTTACTATCTAAAAATTGTAATAACTATATAAATCAATGGGTTATGAGTTATTAACCAGAACAATATAAATTAAGGCCTTAAAAAAGAAAAAAGAGAATAAAATTACTTCCATATTGCCTTATTTTGGTCATAAAAAAATTTAAAATTAATGTTGTAACTTTTGTTACATTTTGTTACAAATCTAAAAGATTTTGTTTTAAATATTATTTTTATTTGTTGACCTTTGAAACAAAATGTAGGATTTTGTGATTCGTGACCTTAAAAAGGTTATGTTTTTTATGTTGTTATTAAACAGGAGAGAGAAATGGCGACCATCAATCATAGTTCAGGTGCAGACATAATTGTACCTTCCAATAATGGTGATACTTACAGAGGATTAGCAGGAGACGATACATATATCATATCAAATGGTATTGCTGCTAATGCGACAATTACAATCGTTGATACAAGTGGATCAAATAAGATTCAGTTGGTTGACGGATTAGGTATTGCGTCTTCAAAATTTGCAGCTGATGCTGTTCAGTTAACTTTAACTAATGGTGCAGTTGTTACTATTAATGGCGCTAGTAACTTTAGTTATGAACTTGGTGGCAATGCTACTTCAGGCACTACTGGTTCATCAAATACATTAGCAGCTTTTGCCGCATCAATGGGTGTTGCAACTCTTCCTAGTTCAGGAAGTACTGACGGTAGTTCAGATATTTCAATTTCAAATAGCGGTGTAAGCTCTTCAGCTTCACCAACATTTACTGTAAGCAAGGATACTTCTAAAGTAACTGAAGGTGAAAGTGTTACATTCACTATTACTTCGAGTTCAGCTGTGTCCGCAGACACAAGTTTCTCCTGGTCTGCAATGGGCGACACAAACGGTAGTACTGTTACAGCTGCAACAAATGCAGATATAAGTGTACTCTCAGGTACTGCAACAATTGCTTCAGGTTCAACATCAACAACATTTACAGTTGGTGCTGTAGGAGATGCTACGGTTGAAGGCCTTGAAGGAATGAAAGTAAGCGTCTTTGATACGAATGCAGTTGCAGTTTCAAGTGATGTCGTATTAATTGATAACACTGGATCTGCTGCAACAGTTCAATCATTTTCTGGCACAACAGGCGTTAATAACTTTACTGGTGGCGAAGGAAATGACTCATTCGACTTCTCAACTAGCGCAACCTTCCAAGATATTGATGCTATAGATGGAGCTGGTGGAACTGATACATTAACAGTTACATATGCAGCGGCAGCAACTCTTAAACCTGATTTAGAAAATGTTGAAAAAGTAGTCATATCAAATACGGCTGCTTCAGGAAATACTTTAACTATTAACGCTATTGATACAGCGGCAGGTTATTCTGAGATAACAAACCTATCTTCAACAGGTCATCTTACAATTAATAACTTACAAAACCTTCCGACACTTGTAACATTGAATAATTCATCTGATACATTAACTCTAGATCTTGAGGCTGCAACACTAGCTGGTACAGCTGATAATTTAGATGTGACGATTTCAGGAACAGCGTCGGCTGCTACTAATCTTACGATTACAGCAGATGGAACAGCTAACCTTGAAACATTAACTTTAAACAGTATATCTCAAGCAAATACAATTGCTACTTTGACTACTGCTGATGTTGATGTTACCAAGCTTATCGTTACGGGTGATCAAAACCTAACAGTTACAAATGCAACAAGTGGAGAAATCACAGAAGTTGATGCATCTGCTTTCACAGGTAGTTTAACATTAAGTGCAGCTCCAGGTGTTGCTGCAGGTACAGGTGTTAAAATAACTGGCGGTGCTGGTAATGACTCTGTCTTAAGTTCAGCTTCAGGTGCAGATACACTTGCAGGTGGTGCTGGTAATGACACATTCACAGTAACATCATTAAATGCTCTTGATGCAGTTGATGGTGGTGATGGTTCTGATACATTGAGTATTGCTCAAGCTATCACAAGTGCAACACAACTTGGTGGCGTTTCTAATGTTGAAACTTTAACAGTAACTTCTGCTACTGATGTTTCTCTAGCAGCAAATATCTCTGCTACAACATTTAACTTTGTAGATACTGATAATCAAGTACTTACAGTTGACGAAGGTTATACAGACGCTGTAAGCGTAGTTTTTGCGACAATTGCTGGTGGTGATACAACTAATCCAGCCGACGGATTTGTTAATCTCGCTAATGTAACATCAACTGTTACTCATAGTACACTTGGCCTTGACACTGAGTTAACACTAACTGGTGGTACAGGTACAGATACATTAAATCTATATCTTGGCGGTAATGCTGACGAAACTTTAGTTAATTCTGTTTCAGGCTTCGAGGCTATTAATTTATTAGATAACCCACTTGGTAATACTGCGACAACACTAACATTTGGCGCATATGCTCCAGGCACTGGAAAAAATATAACAATTGATGCTTCCACATTAGACGCTCTTGATGCGGCTCTTGTTATTGATGCTTCTGGTGTTACAGCAGCTACAACTGGTAAACAGATTACTTATACTGATGGCGCTAATGCTGGTAAAATTACTTTAGGTCAAGATACTGACACAGCAAATATGGGTGCTGGTAACGATACAGTTGTCGGTACTGCAGGTGCAAACACTATCAATTTAGGTGATGGTGCTGACTCAGTAACAGCAGGTACAGGTGCTGAAAATATTAGTGGTGGTGCCGGTAATGACTACATTAATATGGGTGGCAATCTAACTGCTCTTGATACTATTGATGGCGGTGATGGAACAGATACTCTACTCACAACTGCTTCAATTGCGAGCTCTACAATACTTGGCGGTATGTCAAATGTTGAAGTCTTAGCAGCTACAGGCGCTACTTCAATAACACTAGCGGCTAATATTTCTGCGACAACATTTAATTTTGCTGGTACAGGTAATCAAGTACTAAACTTAAAAGCTGGTTACACAGATTCAGTTACAGTAATTCTAACTGGTGACGGTGGCGGTGATAAAGTTGATAACGCAGGTGTAACAGAAGCGAATACAACACTTCTTGTTAAAGGTGATGCGACTGACTTTACAGCTGGCACATCTCTAGCTGGTGGTACAGGAACTGACTCAATTGAAATCAGACAAACAAATGGTACTGCAACAATTGACGGTGATATTACAGGCTTTGAAAATGTGACTATTACAGATAAAGCTGGTGATAACACTTCAGATATTACTCTTACTATGACATCTTATGCGACTGCAGCTACTATTGATGCGTCAGCTCTTGATACTGGTGAGAATGATACATTAACTCTTACTAGCGGTACTGCGGCCTTTGTAATTAAAGGTGGTGACGGTATATCTACTATTACTGGTGGTTCATTAGGTGATACCATTACAGGTAATGGCGGAGCCGATGTAATTGTTGGTGGTTCAGGTCTTGATAATATCTCTGGTGGTGCTGGTAATGATAGTATTACTGCAGCAACTGAGGCTACCTTCTTAACAACTCTTGGAACAGATACAGTTGATGGTGGTGCTGGTACTGATACACTAACCTTTAGTGCTGCAGCAACATTAACAACTGCTGAAGTTGCAAATATTAGTAATGTTGAAATTTTAGCATTAACTACTGGCTCAACATTAACAGTTAATGATGCTTTCCTTGCTGCAAACGCTGGATTAGTAATTCGACCGGGTGCTTCATCAACGATTAAAGCATCAACAGCTACTGGTGATTCTCTCTCAACATCTTTAAATATTTCAGCGAATGCTGCTGGTAATTTATCAGTGTTGGGTGGTACAGGCGATGATAGCTTCACATTCTTTGCGACTGAGAGCTTAACTGTTCTTGATAGCATTAATGGTGGTGCTGGTACAGACACTATCTATATTGATATCAATGATGGTGGCGCTTATGCTGGTGCTAATACATCTGCTGTTCTAGATGTCAATATTACAGGCATTGAGAAAGTGGTAGTAGCCGATAACGGTCTTGACGATGGTGGTGGTAGTGGAACAATTATCACTACAACAATAACTGTTAATTCTGGTAACACGCTTACTGCATTGACAATCGATGGTAGTGCTCTTGATACACATCCAACAACATTGTCTGGTGGTGAAAGACTTGTAGCTACTGCATCTGCAGCTGCTGTAACTGAAATCATGACACTTATTGGTGGTGGTTTTAGTGACTCACTAACAGGTGGTCTTGCTGCTGATACACTAACTGGTAATGGTGGTGCTGATACACTAATTGGTGGCGGCGGTAATGATGTTATTACTGGTGGAGCAGGCGCAGATGCCATAACACCTGGAGCCGGAATTGATAATGCTTCTGGTGGTGCTGGTAACGATACATTTACAGTATCAACTTTTACAGACTTTAAAACTTCTGGCGGAGCTGAAACTTTAGATGGTGGTGCTGGTACAGATACTATTACCTTTACTGAAGCTGCTGCTTTAACTCTTACAGCTCCAGAAATGG
>CAZYIL010000126.1:0-5000 GCA_964646945.1 uncultured Marinoscillum sp.
AGATCTGGAAATAGAAGCTATTTCTTGTTCCCTATTACCGGTTGATTTACCATAATCACTAGTCATCAACTGTAAATAATCAACTATAATACACTGAATATCATGTTGAGATTTTAATCTTCTAGCTTTAGCTCTCAATTCTAATATACTTAAAGCAGGTGTGTCATCAATAAAAATAGGAGCCTTTTGTAATAAATCCGTTTTATGCAATAGTTGTTGCCATTCATAATCTTTTAAATTTCCTTTTCTTATTTTATCACTATCTAATTCAGCTTCTGAAGAAATAAGTCTGTTTACCAATTGTAAAGATGACATTTCTAATGAAAAAATTCCCATTGATAAATTATGATCAATAGCTGCATTCCTAATTAAAGATAGAACCAATGCTGTTTTTCCCATTGAAGGTCTCCCAGCAATAATAACTAAATCTGAGGGTTGCCAACCAGAAGTTATAGTATCTAAATCTATAAATCCAGAAGGGACTCCAGTTATTCCATCTTTTCTTTCTTTTTTGATTTCTAATTCATCAATTGCTTCTTTCATTAAATTTTGAACTTTTTTATAATTTTTTCTTATGTGAGACTCTGAAATATCAAATAATGATTGCTCCGTGTTGTCTAACAAATCAAAAACATCTGTAGTGTCTTCATAGGCATCTTTTTGAACTTGAGTGGAAATGTTTATTAGTTCCCTTTTTATTGATTGTTCAAGAATTATTCTTGAGTGATATTCTATGTTTGAAGCAGAATTAACTCTTGTTGTAAGATTAGTAACATAATATGATCCTCCAACTAAATCTAAAGTTCCATTTTTTTTTAACTGATTAGTTACAGTAAGAAGATCTACAGGTTGAGCATCATTAAATAATTCAGTTATTGCCTGATAAATTTCTTTGTGATCATCTTTATAAAAATTTTCAGGTTTTAAAATATCAACAATATTCGTCAAGGCATCTTTTTCTAACATCAATGCCCCCAAAACAGATTCTTCTAAATCCAAAGCCTGAGGCGGAAGTTTACCTAATTCTAAATTTGAGTTTATATTTAAATCTTCTTTTTTATAAAAAGTTTTTTTATATCTAAGATTTTCTTTCTTAATCATAATAATAATTGCTCAGCAAACGTAAAAAAAAATATATATAATGATGCAATTTAAAAACATAAATTATCCATATATTATCAACATTAACAAAGAATGCAAATAATAATTTGAGACGCTAGTAAATTAACTTATTTTTGATGAACTATTTTATGGTTACGTTAAAAAAAATTCATTTTATTTCAATAGGTGGCAGCATTATGCATTCCCTAGCTATAAATCTCAAAAACAATAACAATGTTGTAACTGGATCCGATGATATTATTTATGACCCAGCTAAATCTAATTTAAAAAAAAATGACTTATTGCCTAAATCAATGGGATATAATAAAAACAATATTTATGAAAAATTAGATATGGTTATTGTAGGAATGCACACAAAAAAAAATAACATAGAGCTTATTCAAGCTTTAAAACTGAATTTAACAATCCTATCTTTTCCTGAATTTATAAGAAAATTTTCTGAAAATAAACAAAGAATTATAATTGCTGGCAGTCATGGAAAAAGTACAATTACATCAATAATTATGCATGTACTGAATTATGCAAAAAAAAAATTTGACTATGTTGTTGGAGCAAGAGTACCAGGTTTTGATTCTAACATAAAACTCACAAACGCTCCAATTATAATAATTGAAGGAGATGAATACTCTTCAAGTCCATTAAATAAAAAACCAAAATTTTTATTTTATGATCATCATATCGTTTTAATTAATGGAATATCATGGGATCATGCCAATGTTTTTCATTCAAAAAATAATTATATAGAACAATTTAAAAAGTTGATTAAAAAAACTCAAAAAGGTGGCTCTATAATCTACTTTGAATTAGATAAAGAATTAAAGAGAATAATGATTGATGATAGAGAAGGTATAGATTTGATAGAATATGGTCTGCATACTAATAAAATAATTGATGATAAAACATTTTTGATCGACAATAAGAAGGTCATTCCTTTAAATATTTTTGGAGATCATAATATGCAAAACATTTCTGGAGCAATTAAAGTACTGAATAAACTTGCAATTCGAAAAAATATTTTCTACAAGGCAATACAGAGCTATTATGCTCCAAAAATAAGACTTGAAATGATAAAGAATTCTAATAATAATTTTGTTTTTAGAGATTTCGCACATTCTCCTTCAAAAGTAATATCTACTGTTAAAGCTGTAAAAAAACAATTTAAAAATAAGTTGTATAGTATTTTAGAACTGCATACTTTGAGCTGTCTAAATGAAAATTTTTTATATAACTATAGAAATACTTTAAATCATTCAGAAGAATCTGTTCTCTATTATTCTAAAAAAGAAATAATTAAAAAATTCACTGAAAAAAAATTTCAGAAAATTTTCAATAATAATAAATTACTATGTTGTAATAACTCAAACAAATTAAAAGAATTATTAAAGAAAGTTGATCTAAAACAATACAATATACTATTAATGTCTTCAGGAAATTTTGATGGATTAGAAATAAATAAAATATTTTAAAGTTGTTAAAACTTAATAGACCATTAGCTTTTTTTGATATTGAATCGACAGGATTAGATATAATCAATGATAAAATAATTGAAATTTCAATATTAATAATTGAAAATGATAAAAAAGAAAAAATAAATACATTTAGGATAAATCCAGGTATACCTATTCCTCCAGAAAGCAGCGAGATTCATGGAATATTTGATCGTGACGTGAAAAAATGTCCAAAATTTTATGAATTAGGTGAAAAAATAAAATCAATCATCAAAAATTGTGATTTAGGAGGTTTTAATATTTTAAAATTTGATTTACCACTTTTAATAGAAGAATTTAATAATAACAATATCAAATTTTCAACAAAAAATTTGAATATTATTGATGTTCAAAAAATTTTTCATTTAATGGAAAAAAGAAATCTTACTTCTGCTTACAAATTTTATTGTAAAAAACATTTAAAAAATTCTCATAATTCATTTAGCGATACTATGGCTTCGTATGAAGTTTTTATTCAACAATTAAAACAATATAATCTAAAAGAAGTAACCGATTTAAGGGGAAATAGAATTGGAAAAATTACAAATGATATAGATAAAATAAGTCAAGTATTAAATCAAAACATGATTGATTTTGAAGGAAGATTAATAAAAAAAAATGGAAATGCTGTTTTTAATTTTGGTAAACATAAAGGAAAACTTGTTAAAGAAATTTTAAAATCCAATCCAGAATATTATAACTGGATAATTAAAGGAAATTTTTCAAAAAACACTAAGGACAAATTAGAAGAAATTAAAAAAAAGACATTCAGTAAGTCTAATGAAAATTCTTAATCACTGATATTTGTCTTTTATTATCTTCTAGTAGTTTGATTTTTATTTTCAAAAATTCTGAAGGAAGAAGATTTTTAATTTTTTCTGGCCATTCTATCAAACAATGATTATCAGAACAAAGATATTCATCAAATCCTATTTCCAATACTTGAAATTCATTTTGAATTCTAAAAAAATCAAAATGGTATATAAGTTTATTTTCAAAAGTTAAATACTCATTTATAATAGAAAATGTTGGGCTTTTAACCAAATCTTTTACATTCATATTATATAATATTTTTTTTATTAAAGTTGTTTTACCAGAACCAATTTCTCCATGAAAAGTAATAATTTTAGTCTTTTTTGATGCGTCAATTATTCTTTTTGATATATTATCTAAACTTTCTAATCCATTAGAAATAAAATCCATTTCTTTAAATTCTTGGTTCTAATTTAGCATAAGGAATAATCATTTCTTCTAAAGAAATGCCGCCATGTTGAAAACTATCCTTATAATTTTTTACATATGTATTATAATTATTTGGATATACAAAAAATTTATTTTCAGTAGCAAATGCATAACTTGTGCTAATATCAACTCTTGGTAAAAATAACTTTTCAGGATCTCGAGAAAAGTAAACTTTCTCCTCGTTAAATGATAGGTTCCTACCTAATTTATATCTAAGGTTTTTATTTGTTTTTCTATCACCAATTATCTTTATTGGTTTTTTCACACGAATTGTCCCATGATCAGTTGTAATAATTACTTTGAAATTATTTTTAGAAAGATAATTAAGAACTTTTTTAAAAGGTGAGTGCCTAAACCAAGTAAGAGTTAAAGACCTATAAGATGATTCATCATAAGCTAAATTTTTGATTAACTGCATTTCAGTTCTAGCATGAGAAAGCATATCAAGAAAATTAAATACTATAACATTCAGTTTTTTTGTCATCAAATTAGGTAGAGCTTTTAATAATTTCTTCCCATCCTCAAATCTAATTATCTTGTTATAAGAAGTGCTAATTTCAATATTTTCTCTATACAAATTTCTCTTTAATAATTCATGTTCATTATTGTTTTTTCCCTTTGTTATAATTTCTTCACCTACCCATAAATCTTTTTCTATATTAGATAATTCAGATGGTAATAAACTTGAAAATACAGAATTCCTTGCATATTCTGTTGTTGTTGGTAAAATTGAATAGTATAAATCTTCCTGTGAAATTATAAATGAGTCTAATAACATTGGCTTTATAAGCATCCATTGATCAAGTCTAAAATTATCAATAAGAATAAAAAAAATATTGTTATCACTTATGTCAGGGAAAACTAATTTTTTCATGATATTATTTGACATTAAAGGAATATCATTAGATTTTTTTGATAACCATGATTAATAATTTTTTTTAATAAAATCTTGAAAATAATAATTAGATTCTTCTTTTTGTTCTTTAATAATTGAGACTAAACTTTCATCTGAAAGATTATCTAGTTCTAATTCCCAATATGTAAGTTTTTTGTATAAATTAATCCAACCTTTATAATTCATATTCTTATTAATAGAATTTGATATTTCTGAAAATACTTTTCTATATTTTATATTTGTCTTCTCTGATA
>CAZYIL010000127.1:0-4989 GCA_964646945.1 uncultured Marinoscillum sp.
ATTACATCAATGTTTTTACCAGTTATTTGATGTATTTTTTTTAAACCAATTCTTTTTGAAAGCGATTTTAATTCTTTTTTACATCTCTCATCTAACCATGTTATGGCAGATCGCAAGGGCTCCCCCTTTTTATTGACTGGAACAAAAGTTTCTCTTTGATTAGTAATACAAACACTTAATATTTCATAAGATGCAAATTTTAATGAAATTTTCTTAAAATTATTAACCAATCCCTGTACCCATTCTTTAGCATTTTGCTCATAGTATCCATGTTTTGGATTATATAATTGAATTTTTTTTGAAGTTTTAAAAATAAGATTGCCCTTAATATCCCAAACTATTGTAGTGCTTGATGAAGTACTGCTATCTACCGTTAATATAATTTTTTTCTTCATAATTAAAAGATAAACATATTTTAATAGAAATATTTATTCTATATAAATTTATTAATGAAACAAAATAAAAAAATTGTTCTTATATCTGGTGTGTCGCGTGGAATTGGCAATGCTGTAGCCTTGCGTTTTTTGAAAGAAAACTCGATTGTTTTTGGGATTTCTAGAAAAAAAATAATAAAAAAAAACATACTATTAGGCTATAAAAATTTTTTTCATCTAAAAGGCAACATAAATAATGTAAGTTTTTTGCTCAAATGTAAGAATTTCATAGAAAAAAAATTTAAAAAAATAGACGTTATCATTCTAAATGCTGCAATAATAGGCGAAATGAAAATGATAAAAAAATCAGATTTAAAAATTTGGAAAGATGTTGTTAATACAAATTTGATTGCAAACTTTTATATTATAAGAATTTTTTTTAATTTAATTAATAAAAGTAAATTTGGAAGAATTATTTCAGTTACAACAACAGCAACTTGGAAAGTCAGACCCTTATGGGGCGCTTACTCTTCTTCAAAAGCTGGATTAGAAATGTTAGTTAAGATTCTTAACAAAGAGAATGCTAATAAAAATTTAAAAATAAATTTTGTTGACCCAGGTAGAGTAAGAACTGATATGAGGGCAGCGGCTGCTCCTAAAGAAGATCCAGAACAAAACCCTCTTCCAGAAAAAATTGTAGACATGTTTGTTTTATTATCTTCAGTCAAGTGTAAATTTAGTGGAAAAATTGTAAAAGCTCAAAAAAAATAAATTTAAACTATAATTACATTAATATTATATTTTTCTAGCATTTTAATATTTTTTGCTTCAATGTTGCTATCTGTAATTAAAGTATCAATTCTATCTAAACTAATTGATGTATAACAACCATCAACGAAAGTAAATTTACTACTATCGGCTAAAACAATTATTTTATTAGATCTTTTCATTAACAAATTATCATAATTTATAATAGCTGGATCACTTTCTAGCAAACCTATTTCATTAATTGATTTTGCACCGAGAAAGTATTTTGAAGCATATAGGTGTTCAATGATATTTTCGTTATGTGGTGATTGAATCAGCCTATCCTTTGTAACAATTCTGCCTCCACCAATACTAAGTTTTATGTTATTTTTATATATAAATTCCGAAGCTAATATAAATGAGTTTGTAAATATATTGACATTATTTTGATTAATATACTCATGCATGTAAAAACATGTAGATCCTCCGTTAATAATTACAGAATCATTTTGAGATATAAGAGAGGCTGCTTTTTTAGATATTTTTTTTTTATTAGTGAAATTTTCTGAAAATTGATAAAAAGATTTATTCTTTTGAAAATCTTTAATGCAAATGCTTCCATGGGAAACAAATATTTTGCCCTGATCTTGTAATTTTTTTATATCTCTTCTAACAGTTGAAATAGAACAATTAATTTTATTTTTTAATTCTTCAAAAGAAGAATATTTAACATTTTTTAATGATTCCAATATTTTCTCAGATCTTTCTATAAAACGCATTTTTAAATAATTCAAAAAAATTCATAAATATTCAATATTTTTCAAATAACAACGCTTTTCTTCAAATTATTATTGAAATTTATTTATAACTATTCTTTAATATAATCTAAATAATGAAAAAAAATATCAATAATGGAGAAAATATTATGAAGATAAAAATTCTTATCGCTCTTTTCTTTTCTTTTGTATTACTTAGTTTTACAAACGTTAATGCACAGAGCTTAATTTTTTATGTAGTTCCAAAAATGATGCAAAATCCTTTTTATGAACCAGCTGCAGCAGGTTGTGCAAAAGCTGCTGAAGAGTTGGATGGGGTGAGTTGTGTCTTTATTGGTCCTGCCCAACATAATGAAGAAGAACAATTACAAATTGTATCTGATTTGTTAGCTAAAGGAGTTGACGGTATATCTATGGCACCTTCAAATGCACCTGCTATGGGTAAATTATTAAGAAAACAAAATACAAATAATGTGCCTATAATTACATTTGATTCGGATTTACAGGCTGAAGATAGAGATCTTCGCTTAGCATATGTTGGGACGCATAACTATGCTATCGGCGTAAACCTAGCTAAAATTACTATGGAGCTAAAACCAGACGGTGGAACAGTATGTTTGCTATCCGGAGGTGCGGCTGCAAATAATTTGAATGAAAGAATGCAAGGTTTTAGAGATACTGTAGTTGGGTCAGCATCCTCTGCCCCTCCTGGACCACGTCTAGAGGGTCAAAATGGATGGAGTGAAGTTGATGGATGCCCTGTTTATTCTAATGATGATGTTGCATTATCGGTTCAGCAAATGGCTGATGTAATGAATAAATACTCAGATCTGGGAGCTTTCGTTCCAGTAGGTGGATGGCCTCAATTTGCTGAAGCTGCTTATAAAGATGCTGTAGAGGCTCATATGGATAGAGTTAGCAGTAAAAAAACTCTATTAGTTGTTGCTGACACCTTACCTCAACAACTTGAAGCTTTGAAAGCTGGATTAAGTCATGCTCAAGTTGGGCAAAAACCTTATCAAATGGGATATGATTCTGTTTATATTCTCAAAGAAGTTATCGAGGGTAATTTAAGAGCAGTTGACGATGCATCTAATAATGCAATTTACACTGGACTAGATATCTGCTTACCAGATAACGTAGATACATGTACAGGCGGTTAATGTAATTATATATTGTCCTCCCTTAAATATTAAGGGAGGATTTTTTTTCATATAAATGAACATATTAAGTTTAAAAAATATTTCAAAAAATTTTGGAGCTATAGAAGCTTTAAAGGATGTAAATTTAAATATAGAAAAAGGACAGGTTGTTGGCTTGATGGGAGACAACGGAGCAGGAAAATCAACATTGATAAAAATTATTGCCGGTGTTTTTCAAGCAAACTCAGGTGAAATTTTCTATAATAATCAACAAGTAAATTTTTCAAAACCTATTGAAGCTAGAAATAGTGGTATTGAAGTAGTTTATCAAGATCTAGCATTATGTGATAATTTAACTGCGGCCGCAAACATTTTTTTATCGAGAGAATTATTCAAAAAATTTTTCTATATCTCTTTTTTAGATTATAAAAAAATGTATGACATTTCTCAGAACTTATTTGATGAATTGAAATCTGAAACAAGACCAAAAGATGAAGTTAAAACAATGTCTGGCGGACAGAGACAAGCAGTTGCAATAGCAAGAACAAAATTAACAGATGCTAAAATTGTTTTAATGGATGAGCCAACAGCTGCAATTAGTGTTAGGCAGGTGGCTGAAGTTTTAGATTACATCCGTCAACTTAGAGATCAAGGCATTTCTATTATATTGATTAGTCATAGAATGCCCGATGTTTTTGAAGTTAGTGATAGAATAGTTGTTTTAAGAAGAGGCAATAAAGTTGCAGATAAAAATATTAGTAACAGTTCACCAGAAGAAGTAACAGCATTAATTACCGGAGCATTGAAATCAGCATAGCATGAAAAACAAAAATTATATTTCTAAACCAAATTACTTTAGTTCATTATTTAAACTCCAAGTTTTTTGGGTAAGTATCGCTTTAATTCTAATGGTTTTAGTTTTTTCTTTTATAGCTGACGCATTTGCAACTAGACCAAATTTATTTAATGTTACAAGGAATTTTTCTTTTATTGCAATAATGGCGCTTGGAATGTGCGTAGTAATTATTACTGCTGGTATCGATTTATCTGTAGGATCCGTACTTGCTTTGTCAGCTGTTGTTTTAGGTATTGTGATGCGAGAAGGTTATAATATTTGGTTCGGAGCATTTGCTTGTTTTGGAACGGGTTTGTTATGCGGTTTCGTAAATGGATATTTAATTGCATATGTAAAAATAAATCCTTTTGTAGTTACATTAGGCATGTTGAGTATTGCTCGAAGTCTTGCGATTGTAGTTACAAAAAATGCAATGATCTATGAATTTGGACCGCATGAAGATTTATTAAATGAAATAGGTGGTGGGGCAACTTTAGGAATGCCTAATTCTGTAATTGTACTTTTACTTTTAACTTTATTTTTTATTTATGCTTTGAACTATACCGCATGGGGAAAACATATTTATTCGATTGGCGGCAATGAAGAAGCTGCAAGATTGACTGGTGTAAATGTAAATTTAATAAAAATGTCCGCCTATCTTCTATCAGGCTTAATGGCAGCAGTAAGTGCTTTTTTGATGGTTGGATGGTTAGGCTCTGTTACAAACGGCATTGCTATGACTTATGAACTAAAGGTAATAGCATCTACAGTTATTGGAGGAGCAAATTTAATGGGAGGAGCTGGAGGTGCTTTTGGCGCAGTTATAGGAGCGGCTTTAATTGAAATTATTAGAAATGGATTGTTGTTAGCTGGAATGGACCCATATTGGCAAGGAACATTTGTGGGAGCTTTCATAATTTTAGCTGTTTTGGTTGAAAAATTTAAAATAAATTCAAGGAAATAAACTATTATGAGTATAAATAATATTCCACCGAAAAATTTATGGACCAAGAAAGCTGCCTCAAAGTTAAGTTTATTAAAACTTCTGGTCTATCGGTCACGTCTTTTAGGAGCAGATTTACAGGTAACTAATTTTGGAGGAGGCAATACTTCTA
>CAZYIL010000128.1:0-4982 GCA_964646945.1 uncultured Marinoscillum sp.
AATCTATAATAGTTGTATCTGTTTCATGCCCTATTGCTGATATAATAGGAATAATTGAATCAAAAACAGTAAAAGCTAAATTTTCATCATTAAAAGCCATTAAATCCTCTGTGCTTCCTCCACCCCTAGCAATAATTATGACATCAGGTTGATCAATCTTTTGCATATTATTAAAACTTCTAATTGCTTGAATGATTGCTTCTACAGCTCCTGTGCCTTGCACTGGTGTAGGCCAAACGTCTATATCTACAAAAAATCGATCTTTAATTCTATTTATAATATCGTGAATAACAGAACCTGTAGGTGATGTTATAACTCCAATTTTTGAAGGAAGAAAAGGAAGTGGTTTCTTATTTTCTTCTTTAAATAATCCCTGAGTATTTAATCTTTTTTTCCTGTCTTCAACTAACTTTAGTAAAGCTCCTTCACCCGCTAATTCTATCTTATCAATATCTATTTGATAAGTAGTTTTGTATTTTGACCAAGTTGTAATTTTACCTGTAACAACAACTTCCATACCTGTTTCGGGATGAAAATTTAAATATTTTTTCTTTTGATCCCAAATTACAGCACTTAAAATTGATTCTTTATCTTTTAAAGTAATGTATAATTGGCCTCTTGTTGCTGTTTTAATTTCCGAAATCTCCCCCCGGATACGAACATAATCAAAATTACTTTCAATAACTTTTTTTATAGCTTGGTTAAATTGTGATACTTTATATTCAGGAACATTAAAAAAGTAATTCATTTTCTTTTGTTTTTAAAAAATTTTTTTAATAAGTTTAAACTTTCTTGTTCATGAATACCGCCATAAATTTCTGGTAAGAAAATATTATTTTGTTTAAATTTAATAGACAAATTTTCTAACCCTATATTTTTTTCATCATATGCAGCAAAGTACACCTTACTTATATGAACTTCGCAAATAGCTGCTGCACACATCATGCAAGGTTCCAGACTGATAAATAATGTTGTATTTGTTAAATATTTAGATTGTAATTTTTTACAAGCTTCAAAAATCAGTAAAATTTCACAATGACTCATTGCATTAAATGATTTATTCATTTGGTTGTGTCCACGCGCTAGTATTGATTTCGTGTTATTATCAACTAGCAAGCCTCCAACAGGAACTTCCTGATGATTAAAAGCATTTTTTGCTTCAAGAATAGCTTCATTCATAAAATAATCTATGTTCATTCTAGTCAATCATCTCAGATAATTATATTAATAGTATAATGAAAAAACCATTAATTGGAATTACTCTTGATAGTGAAGAATCAGGTTATTATTCACAATACCCCTGGTACGCAATACGTCAAAATTATTTGCACTCGATTTATGAATTTGGAGGAATCCCTTTTCCTCTCTTTCATAATATTCAGTCCGTTATACAACTATGTGATATATTAGACGGTTTAATAATTACTGGTGGAAACTTTGATATTGATCCTAAATTATACGGTGAATATTCATCTGGGAGTAGTATAACAAAAAACAAAAGAACTAATTTTGAAATTTGTATATTTAAAAATTTTTTGAAATTTAATAAACCTATTTTGGGTATTTGTGGTGGTGAGCAAATAATAAATGTTGCCTGTGATGGAACTTTAATTCAAGATATAAAATCCAAAAATAATACATTAATTAATCATGAACAAACAAATCCAAGAAATGAAACCAGTCACTCAATAGTGATTAAAGAAGACACAAAACTTTATACTATAATTAAAAAAAATAAAATTTTTGTAAATAGTGCACATCATCAAGCAGTAGAAAAATTGGGAGAAAAATTAATTGAATGTGCAAAATCTAAAGATGGTATAATTGAGGCTATTGAACATATAGAACATCCATGGTGTGTTGGGGTTCAATGGCACCCTGAATTTTTGATTACTCCTTCTGATAGGTTATTATTAGAACATTTTATATCTTTTGCTGCAAGTTGATGCGTATTGCTAAATATATTGCTAATGCGGGAGTTTGTTCTAGAAGAGAAGCAGAGCGATTAATAGAAAATAAACAAATAAAAATAAATGATCAGTTATGTGTTCACCCAAGTGCTCAAGTTGGAGAAAAAGATGAAATTAAACTAAGGGGACGTTTAATAAAAAATAATAAATCTTTACGTATTTGGAAGTTATATAAGCCAGTAAAATATATTTGTACAAATAGTGATCCTGAGAAAAGAAAGACTGTATTTAATTTAATTCCTAAAAACTATCCAAGATTAATCAGCATTGGTAGACTTGATTACATGAGTGAAGGATTAATATTGTTTACAAATAATGGTGATTTTGCAAGAAAACTTGAATTACCTTCTTCTAAATATATGAGGGTATATCGTGTTTGCATAAGAGGCCCTGTAAATCAAGAAGACATAAAAGTAATTAATAAAGGAATTTCTATTAATAAGTTTCAATACAAAAAAATCTTTGTTAGGGTAGAAAATTATTCAAACCCCTATACTTGGCTAATTATAAAACTTAAAGAAGGTAAAAATAGAGAGATAAGAAAAGTTTGTGATTATTTTTCTTGGAATATTGTCAAATTAATACGTATTCAATATGGTCCATACAGATTATTGAATTTAAAAAAAGGTCAGTTAATTGAAATAAAAAAAATTGTTTATTAAATATGATAAGAATTATTGGCGGTAAATACAAAAAATCAATCTTAGATGTACCTGATAAGAATGTTAGACCAACTTCAATAATAAAAAGAGAGGCAATTTTTTCTATAATTGAAAGTTATGCTTATAAAAATTCTATTGATTTATATAAAAACAAAGTAGTTTTGGATATTTTTGCTGGGTCAGGGTCTGTGGGGCTTGAAGCTATATCAAGAGGAATGGGAGAAGCTTATTTTTTTGAAAATAATTCTTACGTAATAAATGTTTTAAAAAATAATTGCTTAAAAATATGCAAAACAAATAAATATGAAATTATAAACAAAGATGTAATGATTTTTCCACCAGCAAAAACTTCATTGCAAGTATCGTTAATTTTTATCGATCCACCCTATCACAAATATAATATCTCAAAACTATTATTAAAATTAATAAAAAACAATATAATCGAAAAAAATACCATCATAATTGTCGAGGCACATATTAGTGATAATTTTAAAACTATACAGAGGCTTAAAGTTTTTGACCAAAGACTATATGGAAAAACATTCCTTTATTTTTTAAAATTACTAACTTAAGTATTTTTTAGTTAATATTTTTCCTTGCTCAACTGCTGGTTGATTGAATGGATTTACTTCAAAATAAGTACACGCTGCAATTGTTTCAATAATACTTATAGCAATTAAAGATCCCATTGAGTAAGCATCTATGTTTGGAATAAATATTTCTCTAAATTTAATATTTTTTTTACGAAATGTATCAAGAGTAGCTTGCTGTTCTGCTTGCATCAAATCACCCATTTTTTTATTAGCGAGATAATCAATTTTCTCTTCTTCCATAATATCTTTATTTATTCTAAGACCTAGATTTGTGTGGTTAGTTGTAATAAATGTAAAAAATTTGTCTTGTGGACCGTCCAAATAAAGCTGTAATTGACTATGTTGATCTGTAGTACCAACAGAATGAATAGCAGTGATACCTTTTTTTTCTTTTCCAATACTTTCTGCCCATAATTGCAAATACCATTTTCCAAAATAAAATAAAGAATCTGAGTAAGTCATTATTACACTTGACTTAAAATTCATATTTTTTTGAAAATTAAAGAATTGACCTAATATAAACAAATTATCTTGTTGTTCCTGCTTAAGAATATTCCTTGCTCCTTTGTGAATTTCTTTTACATCTAATCCAGCAATAATAGCTGGTACCATTCCGACATTTGTAAAGATAGAATATCTCCCTCCTATTTCTTCCTTATGTTCTAACAAAAGGCATTTATTTTTTTTTGCAATATTAAATAAAGGTGAAGTCTTAAATTCAGTTACAATTAAGCAATTTGAATAAAATTTAGAAAGGGATTTTTTATCGAGTGCTAGCTGAACTATTGCACCTAACTGACTTAAAGTTTCTGATGTAGTTCCTGATTTAGAAATTATGATGAATCCTGTTAAGTTAAAATCAATATTGTATAATGATTTTTCAAAAAACACAGGGTCAATATTATCGTAAAAATCTATTTTTTTCTTCAAATTCCCTTTTAATATATTAATTAAAGCTCTAGCACCAAGGCTTGAACCGCCTGTTCCAAAAACAATAAATTGTTTTTTATTTTTTTCAAACTCTTGAACTATATTAATAGTTTTTTCCAATAAATTTTGATCAAAAGTAATTTTTAAAGATGATAAATTTTTACAGAGAGTATTTATTTGATCATTAATTTCTTTTAAATTGTCTGGTAAATTTAAATTTGATTTAAAATCAACTTTATTATAATTAATTTTCATTTTTAATATTTAAAAAAAGAAAAATCTTTTTTTCTTTTTTAATTTTGTTTTTTTTGTTGTAATTGGCAGCTCACCTTCTGAAATAGATTTGCCTTCAAATAATTGGTTACGTATTCTCTCAGACTCCTTGATAGCATCTAATACTTGAGTTTCATTTTCCCACTCAATTTGATAAATACTTTCAGTATTCATTTCATTGGCAAACTGTTGATCAATTTCATTTCGAATATTTGAATCAATTTTATTTGCTTCTGTTGTCTCTATTATTTGACTCATT
Source organism: uncultured Marinoscillum sp. (assembly GCA_964646945.1). Classification (GTDB taxonomy): domain Bacteria; phylum Bacteroidota; class Bacteroidia; order Cytophagales; family MED-G16. Next base: position 4,688 of record CAZYIL010000128.1, read on the forward strand.
GTAGAAAGTTGTTCTTTTTCATTATTATTAGTGTTTTCATCCAAACCAAAAAGAATTTCTTGGGCAAGTTCTCTTTCGGCATTATCGATATTCTTTTTTTCAAGTTGATCAGGTGGTAGTAGATGAAAATCAGGAGGGATAACCAATGGAGGATTTTCAACTACTTGAAATTCATCTAAAGATTTTCTTGTAACACCTGCACTCTTTCTAACACTTGAGCATGATGAAATAAATACTGAAAACAAAATAAGTATTAAAAAAAAATATTTCATGATTTTGAATTATTAATTTTTCT
>CAZYIL010000129.1:0-4979 GCA_964646945.1 uncultured Marinoscillum sp.
TAATTTTTTTATTCGAACTCATTATACAATCAAAATTTTAAAAATATAATTCAAACTACTTTTATAAACATACTACTATCAAATCGGATTTGCTTTCCATAAATTCCTTTTTTATCTCTTTTACCAGCAGCTATAACCATACAAATTTGTGCTTTTCTTGGTAAAGAAAGTATTTTTTTAACTCTTTTTGAATCTAAACCTTCCATTGGGCATGTATCATATCCATAAGCCCTCATTGATAACATAAAGTTTTCACTTGCAAGAGAGGTTGATTTTTGAGACCAAACCTTCATATCAGAAAAAGAAGTTGGCTCTCTTGGAATTACTTTAAAAAATCCAATTATAAAAATCAATATTTTTTTTATGTATCCAACAATATTAAATAAACCTTGATTATATACTAGATTAGTAATTTTTGAATAATAGTAATTTACTGATTTAGTTTTAATTTTATTATTTTTTAAATAATCTACCATTAGTTTATTATTTCTTTTCCAATTATCTGGTCTAGCAACGAAAACAAATAATTCTTTAGCAGTAGAAGCAGCAGGTTGTGATAAACAAGCTTTAATGAGTTTCTCTTTACTTTCAAGAGACCTTACCCAATAAATTTCCCAAACCTGAAGATTAGAAGAATTTGGAGCAAGTAAAGCGTTGTTTAAAGATTTTTTTATAACATTATCTGGTATATTATCATTTGTAAAAACTCTAACGCTTCTTCTAGAATTTATAACCTTTTCAAATTCTTTATAATTTATTTTAGGTGGTTTTTCATTATATGGTAATTCAACTATCGAAGAAAAAATATCTTTACTTTCTGACATCTTATGTGTAACAAAATGTAAATATATCTTATTTTAATTAATCTTATTTTTAATAGTATTAATATCAGATTGAATATTTTCAACAACATTTTTAAGTTGATTCATTGAATCGTTAGGTTTAGGTAGATCATAACTAAAAAAACCAATAGACTCCCATAATTCAATTATATCATCATATGATATATAATATGGTTTGTAAATTAAATTATCAGAAATTAACTTGATTTTCTGATCTTCCTGTATAGATAATCTTTTATAAATTATTCCTTCTGTCTTAGTCAATATAATATAGGTTTTATTATCCTTTATAGAATGTAATGACTCCAAATATTTACCAAAAACTATTGATCCTGGTTTTAATGGAAGCATAGAATCTCCTTTTATTTCAAATGCTCTATGGGTGCCAGAAGATCTTAAAAACGGCAATTGAAATCTAGGTAGTTTTTCAATGTATTCAAAATCAGAATATGAGTTTAAATATCCAGCAGAAGCTTTTTCATTAATAAACTCAATGTTTTCATTGTCACTTTTATCTACGGTTATTGATAAAACTTTAACTTTTTCATTAGATGATAATTTTATTTGATTATCTGAAATTTTCTTAACATCTTTTGTTAACATATTATCCAATGAAATACCAAAAATATCAGCTATTTTTAACAAGTTATTTAATCTAGGATCTGCTCTACCCTCTTCATAAGCTCCAACTAGTGATCTTTTAATTCCAATTTTTTTTGAAAATTTATCTTGAGTCCATCCCTTTTTTTTCCTTAAAAACCTTATATTCTCATTTAAATTAATCATAAGATTACTATTATTATTAGTATAATTACAATATTAAGAAATATTAATATTAAATACTAATATATTTAGTATAATACTGAGTTTAAACATTATATAAAATATGGAAAAAGAAATTTATTTTCATGTTGGCTTAGCAAAAACCGGATCTACTTTTCTTCAAAAAAATGTTTTCCCAAAACTTCATGGAATTAAATATATATCTACACATAAATATAAAAATTGTATTGATTTAATAATAAAAGAAAAACATAAAAAAATATTAATATCTAGAGAATTTGATAGACAATTTGAAAAAGAAGTCAAATGGTTTACTTCTCATTTTCCAAACACCAAAATAATTGTAGTTTTTAGAAGGCACGATCAATGGATATCATCTCAATATAAAAGATTTGTAAAAAATGGATACAGTTTAAGTTTTGATCAATTTTATGATATTGAAAATGATAGTGGTTTTTGGAAAAATAAAGAAATGATATATAAAAATAAAATTCTGTTAATCAAAAAATATTCACCTTACAAACCATTAGTGCTGTTCTATGATGAAATAAAAACAAATCCATATAATTTCATTGATAGAATAGTTAAATATACTAAATCAACATATAAAAAAGATTCTATTTCTCTCAATGTAGTTCATAAATCTTATAATGAAAAACAGTTACTTTTTTTAAGATCTTATTGTAGAATTTTTAAAAAAACACCTCCAACTTATTATGAAAATAATAAATTACTTCATTGGTTAATTTATAGACCATGGTGGTTATTTTTTCACCTATTAATGTATTTAGCACTATTTATTCCAAAATCAATTATAGTCAAAAAACCTCTTATTGAAATAAATCAATTACAAAAAATTAAAGAAAAATACACTAATGACTGGAATCATATTAAAAGACTAAAATTTTAATCTATTTATATTATTTTCATCGATTTTTCTGTTAATTATCTCTGTATATTCTAGGAGAATTTTATTTAAATTCACCAATTGAATATCTAATTCCTTTTGAATTTGATTAAAAAACTCTTTAGATTGATCTGTGGGTGGATAATCACCTCTTTGTGAATCTGCCATTAAAAACGCCAATCTATTATTTATCCTAATCCCATAATTTAAGGGGTCCTGTCTACTTTTATTTTTGGTCATATGAATATTATTTTCAATAACTGAAATTTTATCATCAAATTCATTGATTAAATTCATTAACTGATTATTATTATTAATTTGATCTTTAATAAAATTTAAACTTTCTCTTCCTTTTCTTATATCAATAATAGCCTGATTAGCTCTACTTACCTGATCTCTTACTTTAATTAAAAAGTCAAATTGATTTTTATAATCATCTAATGTATTTGATAATCTAGGATCTTTAACAATAATAAATTCCTGTTCCATGGTATCATTATTATAATATAATTTTAATTTATATTTCCCAGGAACTGCTTTAGGTCCTACATTTGGAGATGAATATAAAACCATTCCATCAAAAGATGTGAAGCCAGGATACCTCATATCCCAAATTATTATATTACCTCCGGATTTAACTTTCAAATTATTAATTTTTAAACCACCTAAACTATAATCTAAGTCTTGAGTATTACTTAAAATAGGCTTTGAATCCCCACTATCAACATTACTTCCTGCATTTTTGTTTGAATAAGTTTGAATAATATTATTTTCACTATTCAAAATATCAATTCTAACTTTATCGTTTTCTTTTAAATTTTTAATATAATAATTAATAATTACTCCATTTGGATGGTTTTCTCCTACAAGTTTACTATTAACTCTACCCCATCCTCCAGATTGATGCATTCTATAAGATTTATCTGGTTTATATAAATAATAATCTTTTTGTATTAATTCATTATGTAATTGGTGTAATGGAGTTAAATCATCAATCATCCAAAAACTTCTACCATGAGTTGCTGCTATCAAATCATTATCTCTTACATGCAAATCTCTAATCGAAGTTATAGGTAAATTCAATTGAAATGGTGACCATGATTTTCCATCATCAAAAGAAATATACATACCCCATTCAGTTCCTGCATATAATAATCCTTCACGGACTTTATCTGATCTTATAACCCTAGTATAAAAATCAGGATCAATTCCATTAGTAATTAATTCCCATGTTTCTCCATAGTTAATAGTTTTATATAAATAAGGTTTATAATCACCAAACTTATAAGAGGTTGCAGCCACGTAAGCTGTACCTTTATTAAAAGGGCTAGTGTCTATAGAATTAATCATATTTAACTTAGGAGATATTGATTCAGGGGGTGTAACATTTTCCCATGTTTTACCTTCATCCTTAGAAACATGAATTAAACCATCATCACTACCAACCCAAATAACTCCTTTCTCAATCAAAGATTCTTCTATTACAAATAGATTAGCATAAAATTCTGCACCAGTATTATCTTGTGTTATTATTCCTCCAGAAGATTTAATTGTTTCAGGAATCCCTCTTGTTAAATCAGGTGATATAACTTTCCAAGATTGACCTTCATTTGTAGATTGATGTAAAAAATTAGATCCTGCATATATTTTATTTGATTCATGAGGACTAAATTTTATTGGAAAATTCCAATTAAATCTATATTTCATAACTTCTACACCTGAACCAGCCGGATTATCAGGCCAAACATTGACTGATCTTGTCTGTTCAATAGAATGATCTTTTCTCATCATATATCCTTTATAGGTTCCTCCATAAACAATATCATTATCTTCAGGATCTGGTGCTAAATGAGCACTTTCACCACCAGCAGTAGATTCCCAATCTTTTTCAGTTATAGAACCGCCAGAAGTCCTATGGAATATTCTAACTGTACTATTGTCTTGCTGAGCTCCATAAATTCTATAAGGAAAAGTTTTATTATCAGTAGTTATTCTATAAAACTGAGCTGTTGGTTGATTATGATAAGTGGTCCAATTTTTACCACCATCATTAGAAACTTGAGCTCCACCATCATCTGCAATAACCATTCTATTATTGTTATTAGGATCAATCCATAGATCATGATGATCTCCATGAGGTGCGTTTTTTAATTTAAATGTCTTTCCTCCATCTGTAGAAACCCCATAACTGACATTTAAAACATAAATTTTGTCCTCATTTTGAGTATCTGCATAAATTCTTGTATAATACCAAGCTCTTTGTCTAAGAGATCTGTTAGAATTTACTTTTTTCCATGTCTCACCACCATCATCAGATCTAAAAAGACCTCCATTTTCAGCTTCAATCATTACCCAAATTCTATCTTTATTTACAGGAGAAATAGTTTTACCTATTATTAACGAGGGAAACTTTTGTAATCCAGGTTGATTAGATATGTCATTCCTTT
>CAZYIL010000130.1:0-4949 GCA_964646945.1 uncultured Marinoscillum sp.
CCTCTAAAGAAGAAGCCTCTAAAGAAGAAGCCTCTAAAGAAGAAGCCACTAAAGAAGAGGCCACTAAAGAAGACAAAAACTCTAATTAATAAATCTTCAAATGATTCTAGATGACTATTATAAAATAGGTCATATAATCAAATCCATTGGTTTTAAAGGTGAAATATTGGTTAATGATTACGACAAAAAATTTGATTGTAAATCAAATGGAAAATTTTTATACTTAAATATTGATGAAGCTCTCATTCCATTCAAAATTGAAAAAACAATAGCGTTTAAAAACAATATAAGATTAAAATTAGAAGATGTAAATAATAAAAATGATGCATCAAGATTAAAAGAAAAATTAGTTTTCTTAAAAAAAAGCGATATCATATTTAATAAAGAAGAAATAGAAATAGAAAAAATTTTAAATTTTGAAATTATTGAAAAAGAAAAAAAATTAGGAAAAGTTTTAGATTATTATGAAAAAAAAATTCAATCTCTAATAGTAACTGAAATAGACAATAAAGAAGTTTTAATTCCATATAATAATAATATTATAAAGAAAATTGATTATAAATTGAAAAAAATTTTTGTTGATTTGCCTAATGGACTAATTGATATATAAATATATAATTCATGATTAATATTGAAATAATAACATGTCAACCAGAATTACTAAATGGACCATTTGCCCATAGTATAATTCAACGAGCCAAAGAAAAAGGTCTAGTAGATATAAAAGTTAATAATCTAAGAGATTACTCAACTAACAAACATGAAAAAATTGATGATTATGCTTTTGGTGGTGAAGCTGGAATGGTATTACAAATAGAACCTGTTGATAATTGTATTAATCATTTGAAAAAGAAAAAAAAATTTGATGAAATTATTTATATGAGTCCAGATGGAGAAATGTTGAATCAAAAAATCTGTAATAAATTTTCAATTTTAAAAAATTTAATCATACTATGTGGACATTATAAGGGAATAGATGAAAGAATTAGAAAATATCTTATTACTAAAGAAGTAAGTATAGGGGATTATGTCTTAAGCGGAGGAGAACTACCAGCTGCAGTACTGATTGATTCAATAATTAGACTAATTCCAGGAGTTCTCAATGATGAATCCTCAGCATTAACAGATTCATTTCAAGACAATTTAATAAGTGCTCCTGTTTATACTAGGCCATTCAAGTATAAACATTGGTCTGTCCCAAAAGTTTTATTATCAGGCAATCAGAAACAAATAGAAAATTGGAAACATGAAGAATCAATAAAAAAGACTAAAGAAAAAAGACCTAAACTAATTAATAAAGAAAAAAAGGAATAACAAAATAAATTTTCTAATGATTAAGAAAAAATTATATTTGCAAACATAAATTAAATATCATGTATTTTGAAAAAATACAACTCGACAAAGAAAACGTAGAATTAAGAAAAAAATTTCCTAATTTCAAATCAGGAGATAACATTAACGTCCATATAAGAATACAAGAAGGAAATAAAGAAAGAATTCAACAATTTCAGGGCACGGTAATTCAAAGAAAAAGCGTAGGAACCAATGGTGAGAGTTTTACTATAAGAAAAGTTTCTGATTCTATTGCTGTTGAAAAAATTCTTCCACTATTTTCACCTAGCATAAATAAAATAGAAATTATAAAGAAGGGAAAAGTAAGAAGGGCAAAATTGTTTTACTTAAGAAAAAGAAAAGGTAAACAAGCAAAAATCAAACAAAAAATTTAATTTTGAACCAACCTTTAGGTTGGTTTTTTTATGGAAATCCATTTTGAAAAATATCAAGCACTTGGAAATAATTTTATTCTTGTAAATCAATTAGAAAATAAAAATCGATTCAATAATAAGAAAATTTCTTATTTATGTGATAAGAATTATGGAATTGGAGCAGATGGAATAATCATTATAAAAAAATGTCTGAAAGCAGATTTTGAAATAGTTTATTATAATCCTGATGGATCAAAAAGCTTTTGTGGTAATGGAAGTAGATGTGCCGTTGATTTTTCTATAAAAAAAGAATTGGCAAAAAAAGAAAATATTTATTTCTTAGCATATGATGGTTATCACTTTGCAAAACAAAAAGGAGATTTCATTTCAATAAAAATGAATGATATAAAAAATATAAAAAAAATTAAAAATGATTATTATATCAATTCAGGAGCCCTACACTATATTAAAATAGTAGAAAACTTAAAAAACATAGATATTAATAAAAAAATAGATCAGACTAGATTAAATATTGGTTGTGTATCTGAAAATTTTAATTTAAATTTTATTCAAATTATCAATAAAAATAAAATTGAAATAAGAACATATGAAAAAGGTGTTGGAAGAGAAACCCAAAGTTGTGGAAGTGGAGCAGTAGCTGGATCAATAGCTGCTTCATTCAATAATATAAAAAGTCCAATAATCGTTAAAACAAATGGTGGATTGCTAAAAGTAACCTTTGAAGAAAAAAACAATGCCTTTGAAAACGTGTTTTTAGAAGGAAAACAAAAATTTATTTTTTCAGGTAAAATAACAATTTAAAAAATTTTCATGTATAGCTTACGAATTTAGAATTTAATAATGAAAAAAATTTATAAAATATTTATAATTTTTTTATTTACATATTCATGTAATTCAAATAAAAAACAAGTGAACGATAATATTGTCTTAAGTAATAAATTCAATTTTGGAATAGAAATAGGTGCTATAAGAAATAATAAACTAAAAGAAGCGTCTGGGTTGGCTCATAGTATTATGAATTCAAATTCGTTATGGGTTCATAATGATAGCGGAGATGGACCATTTTTATATTTAATATCAACTATAGATTCAAAATATTATGGCAATATAAAAATAAAAGGAATTAAAAATGAAGATTGGGAAGATTTAGCAATAGGACCAAGTATTTTAGATGAAGACAGCTCCTTTATTTATATAGGAGAAATTGGGGATAATAAAAAGAAGAAAAAAATAAAAAAAATTTATTTTTTTAAAGAACCTAAAATAACTGATTTTAGTAAAACAATTGAAATTGATGACTTTTATACCATACAATTTTCGACTGATAAAAAAATAGAAGATTTCGAAACTCTAATGATTGATCCTAATTCAAAAGAAATATTTATTGTTTCAAAAAGTAAAAAAAAGAAACAAAAAATATATAAAATAAAAACTAAAAATATTGATTTAAATAAAATTCAAGTTGCAAAAAAAATTTTATCCTTAGATCTCAAAAATTATAATGGTAGAATAACCGGAGGCGATATTTCCTATGACGGTAATGAATGTTTAATTAAAACTTATGATAATATTTTCTATTGGAAGAAAAAACATGATCAAAAATGGGAAAACATATGGGGCTCCTCTCCAACTATTTTAAATTATAATCCTGAACCTCAAGGTGAAGCAATCTGTTGGTCTCTTGATAGTCAATCATATTTTACTTTAAGTGAAAATAAAAATCAAGATCAAAAATTATATAAATATTCAAAAAATTAGTTTAGCTTAATTCTTTCAGGTACAATTATTGCCTCGCTAAAATATCGTTTCAAGTTTTCTAATGCTCGATGTGCCGTTATTCTATAATAAAATTTTCCTACCTTAACACGATAATTTGGCTGATCATAAAGACTAAACGTTTCATATTCTGAATAAATTGAATCTGCTCTATGAAAGATAGAATCTGCTATATTTCTTTCAATACCAGAAAAAATTTGAATTGAATAACCATTTAGATATTTTTCAATATTTTGATTTTCATCTAAAAAAATAATGCGTTCAAGTTCATCTGAAAAAAATGAGGGCATTAATTTCTTATATAAATTATCATTTGCCTTAATATTATTGTTTTCTGGATTTTCTCTTAAAAAAGATAAGTCTTCAAAGTATCCTTTTGAATCTATATTACTAGAATTCGGAGGTTTATTTACACATGCGTTAAATAATAATAATAATAATAAAAGATTAATAACTTTTTTAATCATTTATTATAACACATTTTTCTTGATTGATGTCATTCTCAACTTTTTTATATTTTATGTCTTTTACTTCAGATCCATCTTGGTATCTAACAGAAACCTTAGTGTTTCTACCATATATTTTATTAGATTTTATCGGTTGAGATTTAACATCTTCACTTTGATCTGATTCTCTCTTTCCAGAAAGCAATGATTTAGACTCCTCTTTATTAGTTGCATAATTATCATGTTTGCTTTTTTTATCAGCTTCTTTTACTTCATCAGAATTATTAATAGGTATTTGAGAACTTGTCAGAAAAGATACTGTATCATTATTAACTTTCGCTATAAATCTTTTAAACAACTCAAAGCCTTCAAATTTATAAATTATTAAAGGATCTTTTTGTTCATACACTGCACTTTGAACTGACTGTTTTAAATCATCCATCTCTCGTAAATGTTCTTTCCAATTTATATCAATCATTGAAAGTGTTATTATTTTTTGCATTTCTAAAATTAAAAGATCTCCATTTGATTCTATGGCTTCCTCGAGATTACAAACAACTCCTATTTGTTTCTTTCCATCAGTAAATGGAATTAAAATTTTCTTGACAGTTGCTCCCCTTTCTTTTTGAATTCTTTTTAATATAGGGAGAGCCGTAGTTTTAATATTTTCATTTTTTGAATTATAACTCTCAAGTAAAGACTCATAAAGCATTAAAGATATTTGTTCTGCATCTTCTTTTTCAAACTTTATTTTATCGATTTTAAAATCTAATCCCAGTATGCCTAAAGTACTGAGTTTAAAATCATCAAAATTATCACTTTCTTTTGCTGACAATACAATATCTTCACAAGTATCATAAAACATATTAAGAATATCTACGTCTAACCTTTCCCCATTTAAAGCATTTCTTCTCCTTTTGTAAATAACTTCTCTTTGAGAGATCATTACATAATCATATTCTAATAGACGATTTCTTATTGCAAAATTATTTTCTTCAAC
>CAZYIL010000131.1:0-4918 GCA_964646945.1 uncultured Marinoscillum sp.
TTGGACTGGTGATGTTGAAAAGGCATTTGCAGTTCGAGTGGTAGGTATGGACACCTATATTTGCTTCAGCTATTCCAACTTGATAAAATCTATCAGGAAATTCATTTTTAAAATTATTCATCTTTAAAGATCCAGTAAGATCTGCACATAGTGCTACAACATTATTATTTTTTTTTCCTACTTCAACTAGACCATCACCAAAACCAGATCTTGTATCTTTTTTTTCTGTATATGAGTATTCTTTTCTATCCATTTTAATAATCCCCTATAGTTTCTTCCAGCTGACTTAGTGCTATTTCTAATTGTTCATCATTTGGTGCGATTCCATGCCATTTATGAGAGTCTTCCATAAAATCAACACCTTTTCCCATTTTTGTTTTCATAATATTTACAATAGGATAACCTTTATTACAACCATCTTTTGCTTCTATTAAAGCATTAATATTACTTTCTATATTATTTCCATTACTTTCTATTACTTTCCACCCAAAAGATTTAAATTTTTCTTTAAGATTTCTCAGAGAGTTTATTTCATCTACAGGGCCATCTATTTGTTGTCCATTGTAGTCTATAGTAGCGATTAAATTATCTATTTTGTTATTTGCAGCATACATTATTGCTTCCCAAATTTGTCCCTCCTGCAATTCTCCATCCCCTAGTAACACAAAAACTTTTTTATCATCCTTATTAAGTTTTTTTGATTGAGCTGCTCCTATTGCTACAGATAAGCCTTGACCAAGAGATCCAGAAGCAACTCTTATACCTGGTAGACCTTCATGAGTAGCAGGATGACCCTGTAGTCTTGAATTAATTTTTCTGAAAGTATTTAATTCTTTTAAATCAAAATATCCTGATCTAGCTAAAATACTATAAAAAACAGGGGAGATGTGTCCATTTGATAGAAAAAAAATGTCCTCTTTCTTTCCATGCATATCAAAGTTTTCTTTTTTATCCATAATTGAAAAAAAAAGAGTAACAAGAAAATCTGTGCATCCCAATGAACCTCCTGGATGACCAGAATTTGAGGCATGAACCATTCTTACTATATCCCTTCTAACTTGAACTGCAATTTTGTTTAATTCTTTTATGTCATCAATTTTTTTTTTCAACTTATGTTAATATTTGATTAGAGTGATCTTTAGTTATTACTTTATCAATTATATTAATTATTGTTCCTTTTTCATCAATAACAAATGTCCATCTAGCTGTACCCATATAGTTTCTTCCATACATTGATTTTTCAACCCAAGTCCCGTATTTATTATGTATAGATTTGTCTTCATCAGCTATTAAATCAAATGGAAGAGTAAATTTTTCTTCAAATTTTTTATGAGATTTTATATTGTCACTGCTTATTCCAATGATTTTAAAATTCTTTTTAGAAAGATCATTAAAATTATCTTTTAAGTTACAAGCTTGAGCAGTACAACCTGGAGTATTATCCCTAGGATAAAAATATAAGATGACTTTACTTCCAAGAAAATTCGATAATTTTACTGAATCTCCATTTTGGTTTAATCCTTTAAAAATTGGTGCTTTATCTCCTATATTTAAACTCATATCAATTATAATTTATATTTAAACGTTTTAATATTTCCTGCATTATCAATTACCTTCAATTCAAAATTACCTATAAATGCTTTTTCTTTATTAATTTTTTGTGAAAATAATAAATCTCTTTTATAATCATAATTAAAAAGGATCCATTCTTCATTGATTTTACCTGAATATTCTTTTATTCCAGACAGATTATCATTTATTTTAAAACTAAGGTGATTTTTAGAAACTTTTATTGCTTTGATTTCAGGAGAAATTGTATCTGTGAGTATGGTATAATCAGTTAATATTTTAGTTTTAAATTCAATAATATTGTTTTCCCATATTCCACCTACAAAGCTATAATCATTATTATTTATACTATATACATGAGATTTTTCTTTATTATATTTTTTTATAGGTTTTATTTTTAAACTAAATGATTTATTAGAGATATCATTTTTATTTATAAATGAAAAAATTTCATTATTGTTTAAACTATCAATTTTTTTTTCAAATCTAAGATAGAGAGTATCAAAGAATATATTTTTTTTAGATGTTATTTCAAAATCTTTATAAAAGGTTATTGATTCTAAATCAGGAAAAATAGTAGAAATAAAGTTAGAGTTAATCTGATTTTCTTGTGTAATTATTTTTTTTGGAAGTTTTTGTTTTAGACTAATCAAAAAGACTTTATTCTTATCAGTAGTGTACGTTGCTTTTTTATTTTCAATTTGACCACCATTGTATACAATATCAATATAATTTTTATCTTCTAAACTTACTTTTAATTCAAGTACGTTATCAATTATTGTTAGTTTTTCCTTACCAAATTTAATTTTTTTTGATTCATCTATTTTATTTTCATTTAGACTCGTTTTAATATTTAAAACGCTTTTGTTATCATAAGAATCATAAATATTTATGGTTATTGAATTGGGAACGTTATCCTTTATATTAATTACTCCATTATGATTGTTATTTCTATGAATCCTCATATTATTTCCATCATCTTGATATAATTTAATGTATTGTCTTTTTTTTAAATTGTAAAGATTATAATCTATATATCTTACAACTTTTTCCGTTTCAAAAAAACTGAGTTGATCTATATTGTTATTAATTATTTTTTCTCCATCGAGATACATTTCGATTTTTTTAATACCATTTTTATTAGGCATCATGTTTAACCTATCATATCCATAAATTGCAATTCCAATATTTCCCTTTAATGAAACAATTCCATCTAAATAATACATGTTTTTTTTACGTATTAAGTTGTACTCAAAAAATCCGAATGCACCATTAATTCTGGAATTAATATCAAGGGTTTTAAAGACTATTTTTTCAAATGTAGGTTTTATTGTATCTTCTATTTCTTCAAAGAGAAATGATAAGGGATCCAGAACATTATCTTCAAAATCTCTAATTTCAAAGTGAAGGTGTGGTCCGCTTGATGAACCGGAATTACCAGAATATCCAATTAATTCACCTTTTTTATAATAAAACTTATCTTTTCCTGGATATTTTGTTATTTCAAAGCTTTTCTTTTTGTATTGTTCTTTAACTATGTAATCTTCAATTGTGTTATTAAACTTTGATAAATGAGCGTATACTGTTTTTTTTCCATCACTATGTTTCATATATATAGCTTTTCCATATCCACCAATTGAAATCCTAATTCTTTCTATATAACCATTTTTAGAAGCATATACAGGTATTCCAATTTTTCCACCTGTTTTAATATCTAATCCCATATGAAAATGATCTCCTCTAAGTTCTCCCATGGTTCCTGATAAAAAATTCTGATTATTTTTATTTATAGGGAAATCAAAAATATTATTTGTTTGTGAATTAGCACAAAAAAATATAATACTATATAATATTAAAGTCAAGAAGCTTTTCATTTTCAAGATATGCTTTTAAATTATCTCCAGTTTTAATAGAACCAACACCTTTTGGGGTTCCTGTAAAAATAATATCTCCAACTTTTAAATGAATAAACTTGGATATATAATGTATAAGAAAATCAATTTTGTAGATCATTAATTTAGAATTGCTTTTTTGAATTATTTTTTCATTTTTTTTCAAACAAAAGTTAAGATTTTGAATGTCATCGTATTTATTTAATGAATTAAATTTAGAAATGGGAGCTGAATGATTAAATCCTTTTGATAATGTCCATGGTAAACCGTTTTTTTTGGCTTCATCTTGTAAATCTCTAGCTGTAAAATCTATTCCTATCGCTACTTCTTTATAGTGATTGTAGGAATATTTTACAGGTATCTTTTTTCCTTCTTTTGAAATTTTAATTATTAATTCAATTTCATGATGAATATTAGATGAAAAATCAGGCAGATAAAAATCTTTGTTATTTAACAATAATGAAGTATCTGGTTTTGTAAAAATAATAGGGTTTGTTGGAAATGAATTATTTAGTTCTTTTATGTGTTCAACATAATTTCTACCTACACAAATAATTTTCATAATTTTTATTTATTAATAAACTAGTTTGTTTACTTCAACTATACCATCAGAGTCTATAAAATTTAAATTACATGGAATAATTTTATTAATTATTTTCTTTTCAAATTTTGTTTTAACTCTTATATAATTCTCAGTAAATCCATATATAAAATTATTTTTTACATCTTTTTCAAATAGAACATTTTTTATAGAATTTAGATTTTTATTATAGAAAAATCTTTTTTTCTTTTCAGATAGAATTCTTAACATTTTTGATCTAGTGTTTTTTTCTGTAGTTAGTATAGTTTTTTTTAAGGTTGATGATCTGGTATTTTTTCTTTCTGAATATGGAAAAACGTGCATATAATCTATATTCAAATCATTTATAAACTTATAAGTTTTGTTAAAGTCAGATTTTGATTCTTCTGGATAGCCTACTATAACATCAGCACCAATGCATGCATCTGGCATCATCTTTTTTATTTTATTAACTTTATTTTTATAGAGTTCTTTTTTATACCTTCTTCCCATAGATTTTAATATTTTATTATTGCCAGATTGCAAAGGAATATGAAAATGAGGCAGGAATTTATTTGAATTTAGAATGAATTCAATGATTTCATCACTAAGTAGATTAGGCTCAATAGATGAAATTCTATATCTATTTATTTTATTGAGTTTTTCAATTTCTCTTAATAAGTCAATTAATCTTTCTTTTCTTCTACCATTTTGAATGCCAAAATCACCAATATTTATTCCGGTTAATACAATTTCTTGCACATTGTTTTTACTTATTTCAAGAATGTTTTTTATTACACTTTTTATATTATTTGACCTGCTTTTTCCTCTTGCTAGTGGAATGGTACAAAACGAACACCCATAATTGCATCCATCTTGAATTTTTAAAAAAGACCTT